>JANXSA010000597.1 GCA_025352915.1 Rhodospirillales bacterium
CACGGCGGCGGGCCTTTGGCAGGCCGTTCTCGTCCAGCTCCTCGGGATCAGGCGTTGGCTGCTCTTGTGCCGCCGGGTCGACGATCACCGCGGCCGGTTCAGCCGCCGTCTCAGGCGCCGTTACATCGTCCTGGGCTGCACTGGCGACCGTTTCGAGCATCGGAACCGCATCTTCGGCATTCTCGCCATCGGCGGATGCCGTGGCCGCACCGTCTTCGCTATCCTCGCGGCGGCCGCCACGGCGGCGGCGGCGGCGGCGGCGGCCGCGTTCGGCCTCATCCGCGCCGCCAGCCTCGCCGGTCTGGGCTTCAGCGGCCGGGGCTTCAGCGGCCGGGGCGTCAACGGACGATACGTCCGCGGATGGCGCTACGGCGGCATCGGCCGCTTCGGTTGCGGCATAGGCCGTGCCCTGGGTGTCCTCGTCGTTCAGCACCGGCGGGACGACGCGCGACACCGTAGCGGCGGGCTCGAAGGCGATATCCGGCAGTTCCTCGGCGTCGTCGTCATCGTCGTCGATGTCGAAGGCTGGCGGCGGGACCGGTGCGACCGGCATCGGCAGCAGCGATGCGCGCTCCTCGGAACTCAGGGGCGGGCGCAGCCGGTCGATGCGCACAGCGGGGGCGACCAGCGTGTCGTCGCCGCTGAAATGCACCCGCATGGCGTAGCGCGCCTCGATCTCGGCCAGGCGTTCGCGCTTGTTGTTGAGCAGGAACATCGCCACGGCGTTGGCGACGTGGACCATGATGTGGCCGGCGCGGGCCTTGGCACCTTCCTCCTCGATCTCGCGCAGGACGTGGATCGCCGAGCTTTCGACGTTGCGCACCAGGCCGAGGCCGGAGCAGTGCGGGCAGGTGATGAAGCTGGTTTCGGTGAGGCTCGGGCGCAGGCGCTGGCGGCTCATTTCCAGCAGGCCGAAATGGCTGATCTGACCGATCTGAATGCGGGCGCGGTCGTTTTTCAGCGCCTCCTTCAGCCGGCGCTCGACCATGGCGTTGTTGCGCTTGGACTCCATGTCGATGAAGTCGATGACGATCAGGCCGGCGAGGTCGCGCAGGCGGAGCTGGCGGGCGGCTTCCTCAGCGGCCTCCAGGTTGGTGCGCAGGGCGGTTTCCTCGATGCCGCGTTCGCGGGTGGAACGGCCCGAGTTGACGTCGATGGCGACCAGCGCCTCGGCCTGGTTAATCACCAGGTAGCCGCCGGATTTGAGCTGGACGGTGGGGACCAGCATGGAGTCGAGCTGGTCTTCCACGCCGTGCTTGGCGAAGAGCGGCTGCCCTGCCCCGCCCGGACCGCTTTCGGGCCGCCAGAGCTGTACTTTCTTGGCGTGGCTGGGCATCAGCATGCGCATGAAGTCGCGCGCGGCACGCCAGCCCTGTTCGCCGTCAACGACCACTTCGTCGATGTCGCGCGAGTAGCCGTCACGGATGGCGCGCTTGATCAGGTTGGCTTCTTCGTAGATCAGGGCGGGGGCCATCGACTTGAGCGTCAGTTCGCGGATGTCGTCCCACAGGCGCATCAGGTATTCGGCGTCGCGGCGGATCTCGGGCTTCGGACGGTTGGCGCCGGCGGTGCGCACGATCAGGCCCATGCCCTGCGGCACTTCCAGCTCGGCGGTGATTTCCTTGAGACGGCGGCGGTCAGCGGCGGAGGTGATCTTGCGCGAGATGCCGCCGCCGCGCGGCGAGTTCGGCATCAGCACGCAGAAGCGGCCGGCGAGCGAGATGTAGGTGGTCAGGGCCGCGCCCTTGGAGCCGCGCTCCTCCTTGACGACCTGGATCAGTATGATCTGGCGGCGGCGGATCACTTCCTGGATGCGGTAGTTGCGCAGCATGCGCGAGGTGCGGCGGGCGGCGGCTTCCTCGGCGCCGTTGCCCTCGAAGACGTCGCTGTCGCCGCCCATTTCCTCGGGCGGGGCTTCGTCTTCCTCGACGACATCGAGCTGGGAGTTGTCGTCGCTATCCGCGGGGAGGGCGAGCTCGGCCTCGATGGCTTCGGCTTCGGCTTCGCCCGGCTGGACTTGGGTCGGCCAGGCTTGGGTCGGCTCGGCCACGCCCTCGATCAACGGGGCGTCGCTGCCGTCAAGACGGACTTCGCCATAGCCGACGGCGCCGAATTCGATCTCGCCATAGGCGGTGGCGGGGGCCAGTGCCTCCAGGGCCGCTTCGCGCGGGGCGGAACGGCCGCGGCGGCCGCGGGTTGGCTTTGCGGCTGGTTGAGCGGCCGGCGGCGGGGCGGCGTCGGCCTCGTCCTCGGCGGCTGCCTCGGCGGCGGCCTCCTCGGCTTGCATTTTCAGCAGGCGCTGCCGGTCGGCGACGGGGATCTGGTAGTAGTCGGGATGGATTTCGCCGAAGGCCAGGAAGCCGTGGCGGCCACCGCCGTATTCGACGAAGGCCGCCTGGAGCGACGGTTCCACCCGGACGATCTTAGCCAGGTAGATATTGCCCTTCAGCTGCTTTTTGGTGGCAGCCTCGACATCGAAATCTTCGAGCCGATTACCGTCCAGCACCACCACGCGGGTTTCTTCCGCGTGTGTGGCATCGATCAGCATACGTTTGGTCATCTAGTCGCGCACTCCGGTGCACCGCCGGCCCGCGCGCTTCGGCGCGGCGGGGGCGGAAAAATAGGCTTGCATGGAGAGGCGGCGAGTCCGGCCGCAGGAAAGCCAGGGGAACGATGATGTCGAGCGACCGCAGCGGGCAGGCCGCATTGCCCCGCGCACGCACCGCCGTGGCCGCGGGAGCGGTCCGTTCGGTCTGCGGGGGAAGCGCTATCGCCACGGTCATCATACCCTAGTTGCTGCGAGCCGGAGCCTTGTTGAAGGCGCCGCCCCGGTGGAATCCTTTGCTGACCGCCGTGCCGGGGCGAATCCCCGGCACCCGTGTCTGCCGCCTTGCCCCGCTTTGCAGCCTTGGAGCGAAGTCTGGCAC
>JANXSA010000602.1 GCA_025352915.1 Rhodospirillales bacterium
TTCAGCCGTGCCGCACAGCGACCCGCCGGTTCCCACCCCCTGAACAAAGGCGTCGATGCGTCCGTCGTTCTGGGTCCAGAGCTCGTGGTCCAGAGCCGCATAAATCTGCTTTGCTGACATCGCGCGTCGGCTGTGACTGCCTAGACCATTCCCTGGCAGGCCAACGACTTCGCCATCGTCGCCAACGGCGGAACCCCATCCGTCGATACCAACGGTGCGTTGCCCGTCGGTCCAGTGCGGCTGATAATCCACCCCGCGCCCCACTCAGCCACGGGCGGCAACAACTTCTGCCAGGCGATCAGCTACGTCGTCTACGATCTGCGCCGGCTGGCTGACAGCATGCTGCAGACCCTCACGGCGCAATAAGAGCAAGCCATGTCGACCGAGACATACCACCGCTTCGCTGACGAGGCGGCGTTCCTGGCGGCATGCGACGCGGCCGGCTGGGCCCGTGGTCCGGACGGCAAGGCATCACCACCGGCAGGTGTGGTGCTCGACGTCGTCGGACCTGCGGCGGAGCCACCGGTGCTCGCCGGCACACTGATCACACCTGGCGCCGCCGATCCGCGCTGGCACGTCAGTGCGTCATGGTTTTCAGGCGCCACCAAGCCACCGAGCTTCACTGCGGACGAGGTGATCCCGGAACGTCCGGTGCGAATGTTCGCTGCCAAGGAACCTGAACAAAAATTGTCGGCGATCCGGGCGGTGTTCGATGGGCGACGCCTCGCAAAGCGCGACGACCCCAAGCTCGCATCAGTGGCAAGCAAGGCTGAGGTTACGGCCGAGACAGCCATACGATCGCTGCCGATCAACTCTTCGGTCACGTGACACGGCTGGTCCACCCTGGACCATTTATTTCATCCGCCTTCGGCCTCGTGGATGGACGCGGTCGAAGCGTTCTTCGTCAAGCCACCAGACGTCAAATGAAACACGGCGTGCCGACTCCCTCATCAAACTCCAGTCCGCTATCAGATTCTTCTTCAAAGAGACTAACGCCAACCCGCACCCATTCCGTTGGGCCAAGAATCCCGACAAGATCGTCGCTGTCATCTATTGCGGGCACCAAGCTTTGGATTCCGTCCACCAATCCGCCGCCGTCGACCCGCGCAGGCATGGTAACGCCCCGCGGTTTTGTGCCGCTGCCTTTTTTGTTGACCGAGGCGGGATCGGGGCTCCCGATCAGCCAGCATGCGCCATGGTGCAATTGCAGCACTCCGTGGACATGATTTGACACCTTTCCGACACATAGCGTTCATATCGAACAGTGATAATACCGACGTCGCGGCATCAATTGCGCCTTCTCGCCTTCCGAAGAACCAGATCGTGACTCCTCTACCGCCCTGAGTTTAAATGGCCGTCGAAACATCACCTGCGGACCTCGGCGTTGAAACAAGTGAGCCAGCCATGCCCAATATTTTGCGCCGAACGGCCACCCAAGCGATACTGGCAGTTGTCGCGAGCCGCGGGACGCTGGCGTCTGGCTTGCCGCATCTCCGTGTATTCAAAGCCACCGGATGTGCATGCTGCGACGCCTGGGTTTTGCATCTGCGCGAGGCCGGAATCTGGGCGAGAGTCTCCGAGCGTTCAGACCTGGCACCTGTCCGCCGCGCGGCCGGCGTGCCTGACGATTTGGCTGGTTGCCACACGGCCTTTGCTGATGGCGTGATTGTCGAAGGCCATGTGCCTGCCGCCGCAGTGAGCACATTTCTCCACAATCCCGGTCAATGGCGCGGGATCGCCGTCGCGGGCATGCCTCTCGGTTCTCCCGGGATGGAAGTCGCAGGGCAAACGCCGGAGACTTATCCGATTTGGCTTTTTGACGAGATAGGGCGTCGAGAGCTTTTTGGGCACGGTGTGGGAACAGAGGTCCGACGCCTATAGCCGACGTCGTTGTTTGGTGTCGGAGCGGCGTTGTTCAATTATATGCGCACAATTCCACATTGCGCTGCCGTGACTTCTTGTTACGACAAACCGCCTCCGGTACAATGAAATCGGCATCTCGGGTAATACAAACCAAGGCTGACTGACCCGTGGACGCGCGCGCCATTTCTATATTTTTCTGGGCAAGAAGACAGCCGCCCGCAAGCCGCCTTCCTGACGATTCGATAGGGTTATGGTGCCGCCGTGTGCTTCTACAGCTTGGCGCGCAATTGTCAGGCCAAGACCAGAGCCACCACGTCCACGTGCATGGTCTAGACGGCGAAATGGTTTAAAAACATTGTCCATCTGGTCTTCCGGAATTCCTGGTCCCGAATCTTCAACATGAACCACAAATGCTGCTTCCTCGATAAACAAGCGAACCCTCGCGGCTTCCCCATAGTGCGCTGCATTGTCGATCAGATTTGACAATGCGCGTTTCAGAGCCAGTGGGCGACCGGTTAGCCGGGCTTGCGCAGGACCTTCGTACAGGACGTCCTTTCCCGCGTCAGTTGCGTCATCGCATAGCGTCTCCAGAATCGCTGCCAGATCGGTCGGGCGTCGCGCCTCCTGTTCCAGGTCGCCGCGTAGGTACGCGAGGGTGGTGCCGACCATCGCGTCCATTTCGGCCAGATCGGCATCGAATTGCCTTTGCAATTCGGCGTCATCAAGGAGACTCGCGCGCAACCGAAGGCGCGCGATTGGTGTCCGGAGGTCATGGCTGACAGCCGCGAGCGCCTGGGTTCGATCGGCAATCATTCGATCGATGCGCGCCTGCATTCGATTGAAGGCTTGCGCCGCATGGACGACCTCACGGGGTCCTATCTCTGGGACTAGTGTCGTGGAGCCAGTTCCGCCAATACGGTCAGCGGCGGCTGCGAGTTCGCGCAAGGGACGTGCTATCAGCCGGACAACCACTAACCCTAATAGGAGTATTCCTACAGCCATTGCGCTGGTTGAGAGCAACATTGTACGCTCAGGGGTAGTCGGTCGGAATAACGCCGCAGAAAAATTGAGCCACGTCCCATCTGACAACCGGATGGCCCCTACCAGCAGATGGGATGAATCCTCTATGGATGTGTCGTCCGGGTGGCCAAGGCGGATGTCCGCATCCTCGAATTGCGGCACCAATTCGCGCAGCCTATTGCGGACGGCAACAATTCGCGGACTGTTCTCGTCAGTCAGGCGCACCGTGGGTGCCGCAGTCCAGTGTAAGTCCAAGCTCGCTGACGCCAGGTCGTGGGTCGTGCGATCACGAGCAACCGGCTCCAAAACCTCGAGCACACGCTTCGTCGCCAAAAGCCTTTCGGCCAACTGGCTCTCTCGTGCTGTGCCCAGCAGCGACTCAATGTCGACTTGATGGAGCCACAGGCTACCTAGGTGAAACGCCAGTAGGCCGGAGAGCAATACCAATATGATACGGCCGCCCAGCGTATCGGGCGCGATCCTGCCAAGCACGCGCCAGATCAAGAGCGTGTCACTGTTGGCTGGAACAGGTAGCCCACGCCCCGCACTGTCTTGACGATGGAGGGACTGTCCTCGCTAGGTTCGAGCTTGCGACGCAATCGACTGACCATAACATCGACCGCCCGGTCTTCGCTGTCGGACATTCGCCCGCGCGCCAGATCGAGCAGTTGATTTCGCGACAGGACACGCTGAGGATGTTCACAGAAGGCCAGCAGGATATCGTATTCTCCTCCGGAAATGTCGATGGCGCTGCCGTCGGGGGCGATGAGTTCCCGCCGGCGTGTATCGAGCATCCAGCCGGCGAACAGGATACGGTCGCCGTGCGCACCGCCAACGCGCGAGTCGCCCGACATCTGGCTTCGCCGCAGTACTGCTCGGATACGCGCCAATAGCTCAGGGCGGCTAAAAGGCTTGGCAATGTAGTCATCGGCGCCCAATTCGAGACCTAACACTCGGTCGGCCTCGTCACCGCGTGCGGTGACCATGATGATCGGTACCTCGGTCTTACCCCGCAAAGCACGTGTCAGATCAAGACCAGACGTGCCAGGCAACATAACATCCAGCAGGATCAGGTCCACGGCAGCGTGGTTGAGGGTCTCCCACATCTCGCGCCCATCGCGTACGCCGGTTACGCGATAGCCGTTTTGTCGCAGGACCCTGACCATCAACACGCGCATCTCAGCGTCGTCTTCCACGACGAGGATATGCGCTTCGCTGCCTAGTTGGTCGGTGTTCATCGTCTCCGCGGCACTCTCTAAGCCGTTATCCGAACACGCTCGGTCGTCATCCAGACAGCTATCATCATCAGATGTTTGACACGAGTCTGATGCGTTGAACCCAAGACACGGCCGCACTCTGGTTGTCCACCGATCATAGCTCCTACTTCAGCTTGCTGATACTCGTAACAGTGATCTGACCGTTTACCCGCTCTGCCTCGAACTTGACCCGATCACCGGGCTTGATGGTCTTGAGCCAAGCGGGATCTGCGACCCGGAACACCATCGTCATCGAATCCATATCAAGATTCTTGATGGGTCCATGTCTCAACGTGATCTTGCCGGCCGCCTGGTCGACCTTGGTGACATCACCGTTGATTGGAATTGCCTGGGCGCGGGACGGTTGGAAAGCTTGCAGTCCAATGATCGTCACGACCGCCAGCAGGATCATGAGGTTGCGCATATTTCGGATTCCCATAGACACTGGTTGTATCACTTCACAACGACGACGCCGTGCATGCCGGATTCACGGTGACCCGGAATAAGGCACGAAAAGTCAAATTCGCCCGCCTTGGTGAACAGCCACACGATCTCACCACGCGTCTTCGACTTCAGCCGCTTCGCGTTGGGGTCGTCGTGCTCCATATCGGGGTTCTTCTGCATTTCTTCCATGTGCTTGAGGTTTTCGGCGAGTGTCGCTAGGACAATTTCGTGGTCGATGGCGCCATTGTTGCGGAGCATGAATTTGATCTGCTCGCCACGGCGAACTTCGATGCGGTTCGGAGAGAACAGCATTTTTCCGTCATCCTCACGCATCGTCAGAACGATTGGGCGGGATGGCTTCCTGGGATCACCAGGCTTGCCGTAAGCCGTCTCTTCAACGGCTGCATGACCTTCGCCGGGCTTGTGCCCCGGGCTTGCGGTCGCCATGCCGACAATCGCAAGGGACAGGCCGGTGAACAGGGACGCCACGATCAGAGGTTTGTGCATGAGCTTACCTTCTCGGGAGATCAGGAGGGGGTGCGGAGAAGCGTCTCTGAAAACAGCTAGTCGCTCGCGGTTGCGCGCAACGTCGTCCAACGGTCGCTAGTGCGAACCGGAACCGCCACGCGGCTTGACTACACGGACGTGCGCAGCTCGATCGGGAGCACTGGCCATCCTTTGAGGGGGCGCCGCTGGTGCTTGTGCTTGTTGTCCAGTCCATTCATAGGAAACCGTGCCAGGTGGGTGTGCGTAATGCCCGGGGTCCGCGTAGTCGTTGGCGGCAAGCCC
>JANXSA010000612.1 GCA_025352915.1 Rhodospirillales bacterium
TTCCGCGAGGCGCGTGACCTCGACCAGGTGCATATCGTGCTCGGCTTCCCCTCGGTGGCTTACGGCGATGCCGATTTTTACCCGACCATGCTGCTCTCCACCCTGCTCGGCGGCGGCATATCGAGCCGGCTGTTCCAGGAAGTCCGGGAGAAGCGCGGCCTGGTCTATTCGATCTATTCGTTCTCCGCCCCCTGCATGGATGGCGGGTTGTTCGGCATCTATGCCGGCACCGGCGAGAGCGAGGCCGCCGAGCTGATCCCGGTCACGCTGGATGAACTGCACAAGGTACAGTACTCGGTTTCCGCCGCCGAACTCGCCCGCGCCCGCGCCCAGGTGAAGGCCGGATTGCTGATGTCGCTGGAAAGCACCGGCAGCCGCTGCGAACAGCTCGCCCGCCAGCTCCAGGTTTTTGGACGTGTCATCCTGACGGCGGAGACCGTGCAGCGGATCGAGGCGGTCAGCATCCCCGAGGTTCAGCGCGCCGCCGCCCGGGTCTTCCGTGCCGCCCCCACTTTAGCCGCCATGGGTCCCGCCGGCCAGGTGCCCGACGTCACCCGCATCCGCGAGCGCCTCGCCGCATGAGCGACGCCCTCACGCTGATGGCCGACCTGCTCAGGCAGGCGAAGGCGGCCGGTGCCGATGCCGCCGATGCCGTCTTGATCGCCGGCACCTCGCTGTCGGTGCAGCGGCGGATGGGGCATACCGAACAGCTCGAACGGGCGGAGGGCCGCGACCTCGGGCTGCGCGTGTTCGTCGGCCGGCGCTCGGCCATCGTCTCCTCCACCGCCGTCGACCCCGCGGGGTTTTCCACCCTGGCCGAGCGCGCTGTCGCGATGGCCAAGGTCGTGCCGGAGGACCCCTATGGCGGGCTCGCCGACGAGACCGGCACGGTGCCGGCGCTGGACCTCGACCTGGTCGACGCCGCCGAACCCGATGCTGCCGCCCTCATCGCCGCCGCCAACGCGGCGGAAGAAGCAGCCCTGGCGGTTGCCGGGGTGACCAATTCCGAGGGCGGCTCGGCCGGGTATTCGCACACCGAAGTGGTGCTGGTCACCTCTTCCGGGTTCGCCGGCCGGACCATGCGCAGCGGCTATTCGATCTCCGCCACCGCGCTGGCCGGCAGCGGCACCGGCATGCAGCGCGACTATGACTACAGCTCCGCCGTCCATCTGGCGGACCTCGAGGATCCCGCGAAGATCGGCCGCACCGCCGGCGAGCGTGCCGTCGCCCGCATGAACCCGACCCGGCCCAAGACCGGCCGCCTGCCCGTGGTGTTCGACCCCCGCGTGGCCGCCAGCCTGCTCGGTCACCTGGCCGGGGCGATCAATGGGGCGGGGGTGGCGCGCGGCACCAGCTTCCTCAAGGACAGTATGGGAAGCCGCATCTTCCCGCCGGGGATCAGTGTGATCGACGACCCGCACCGCCATCGCGGCCTGCGCTCGCGGCTGTTCGATGGCGAGGGCATCGCCGGCCAGCGCCGTGAACTGGTCGCCGACGGTATCCTGACGACGTGGCTGCTGTACAGCCGCAGCGCCCGCCAGCTTGGGCTCAAGAGCACCGGCCATGCCGGGCGCGGCACTGGCGGGCCGCCCTCGCCCGGCCCGACCAACCTGTATTTCGCCCCTGGCAGCCTCTCGCCGGCCGAACTGATGGCCGATATCAAGGAGGGGCTGTACGTCACCGAGATGATCGGCATGGGGGTGAACGGCGTCACCGGCGACTATAGCCGCGGGGCGGCCGGCTTCATGATCCGCGATGGCAAGCTGGCCGAAGCGGTGGCGGAAGTGACCATTGCCAGCACCTTGCAGACGATCTTTGCCGGATTGGTGGTGGCAAACGATCTTATATTGCGCCGCGGCATGGATTCCCCGACCGTGCGCATTACGGAAATGACACTCGCCGGCAGCTAATCTCCCCTCGAATTCGGGACCGGTTGCGTTATATCCTCAGCGCTAACCATAACCTGAGGGAGTGCCTCCTGTGATTCGCCGCCCCACTTTTCTGGCCGCCATCGCCGCGCTAGCCCTCGTGCTAACGCCGACCCTGGCCGACGCTGCGGCCGGACGCGGCACGTCGCAAGGCAGCCGTGGCAGCCGCACCTATTCGGCGCCGCCCGCCACCAGCACCGCGCCGGGCACCGCCGCCCCGATGCAGCGCAGCACCACCCAGCCCGGCAGCCCCACTGCCCCCGGCATGGCAACCCCCGCCGCTCCGGCGCGCGGCGGCCTGTTCGGCGGCGGCCTGATGGGCGGCCTCATGGGCGGTCTGCTTGGCGCCGGCCTGATCGGCATGTTGATGGGCGGCGGCTTCATGAGCGGGATGTCCGGCTTCATGGGCTTCCTGGGCATGTTCATCCAGATCGCCCTGGTCGCCATGCTGGTGATGTTCGCGGTGCGCTGGTTCCGCCGGCGCAACCAGCCGGCGCTGGCCAGCGGCCCCGACATGAACGAGCGCCAGGCCGACCCAAACATGGGCACGATGAACCGCACCAACATGGGTGGCGGCGTGCCGATGGGCGCCGC
>JANXSA010000681.1 GCA_025352915.1 Rhodospirillales bacterium
GGAAAGACTACGAAGTCTGGCAGTGCCCGCCGAACGGTCAGGGCCTGGTCACCCTGATGCTCCTCGGCATGCTGGAAAAACTCGGCACCGCCCCGGACGGCCCGCTCGGCACCACCCGCGTGCATCGCCACATCGAGGCCGCCCGCCTGGCCTATCGCGACCGCGACGCCTTCATCGCCGACCCCAGCCAATCCCCGGTCCCGGTCGACCACCTGCTGTCGCGCGACTACCTGAACGCCCAGGCCGGGCTGATCCGCGACGATCGCGCCATGAAGCACCTGCCGGCCGCGGGTGAATCCGCCATCCCGGTCCACGCCGACACCGTCTATCTCTGCGTGGTGGACAAGGACGGCAATGCCTGCTCGTTCATCAACTCGCTGTTCCAGGGCTTCGGCTCCGGCATCCTGGCCAACAATTCCGGCGTGATGCTGCAAAACCGCGGCTTCGGCTTCCGCTTCAACCGCGGCCACCCCAACACCATCGCCCCGAACAAGCGCCCGATGCACACCATCATCCCCGGCATGGTGACCAAGAACGGCGAGGCCGTGATGCCCTACGGCGTGATGGGCGGCCACTACCAGCCGATGGGCCATAGCTGGTTCCTGACCAACCACCTGGAATACGGCCTGGACATCCAGGAAGCCTTCGACCTCCCGCGCATCTTCCCGTACGCCGGAAAGGTCGAGGCCGAGCGTGGCTTCACCCCGGCCATGGTCGACAAGCTCTCGCGCCTCGGCCATGACGTGATCGAAGCCGCCGGCCCGCACGGCGGCGGCCAGGGCATCTTCATCGACCGCGAACGCGGCGTGCTGGTCGGTGGCAGCGAGCCGCGCAAGGACGGGATCGCGCTGGGGTATTAAGGCCAGGGGCTTTGCCCCTGGACCCCACTGGGGCGTCGCCCCAGACCCCTTCACTTAAGAAATGGTTTCCAAAGGCATTGCCTTTGGCGGGGTCCAGGGGCAGCGCCCCTGGCCTTTTTCAGGGAGATAAACGAATGCTGTTCTATGATTCCGTCGGCCCAAACCCCCGCGTCGTCCGCATGTTCGCCGCCGAACGCGGCGTTGAACTTCCCAGCACCAAGGTCGATCTGCGCGGTGGCGAAAACCGTCAGCCCGCCTTTATGGCGAAGAACCCGGCCGGCCAGTTGCCCGCTCTCGAACTCGATGACGGCCACATCCTGGCCGAGATCACCGCGATCTGCGAATACCTCGACGAGACCGGCCCCGCCGGCAAGACGCTGATCGGCGCAACCGCATGGGAGCGCGCCGAAACCCGCATGTGGACCCGGCGCATCGACCTGAACATCATCGAACCCCTGGCCAACGGCTTCCGCTTCGCCGAGGGGCTGAAGCTGTTCACCGGCCGCATCCGGGTGATCCCGCAGGCCGCCGACGACCTGAAACTGACCGCCCAGGAGAAGCTCACCTGGCTCGACGGCCTGATCGCCGGGCAGGAATTCGTCTGCGGCGCCCGCCTGACCATGGCCGATATCCTGCTGTTCTGCTTCGTCGATTTCGGCGCCAATGTCAGCCAGCCGATCAACCCGGCCAACGCCAATATCGTCGCCCACCACGCCCGCATGAAGGCCCGGCCCTCGTCGGCCGCCTGAGGAACCACTGCGATGACCGAGCCCTGTGACCTCACCGCCGTCGAGGCGCGTCGCCTCATCGGCCGGCGCGCCCTCTCGCCGGTGGAGTTGCTGGAAAGCTGCCTCGCCCGTACCGATGCCACCGACCATGCGGTCAACGCCATGGTCGCGCGCGACGATGCTGCCAGCCGGGCCACCGCGAAGGCCGCCGAACAGGCGGTCATGCGCGGTGATGCGCTGGGTGCGCTGCACGGCCTGCCGGTGGGGATCAAGGACCTGACCCCCACCAAGGGGCTGCGGACCACCTGGGGCTCGCCGCTGTTCCGCAACCACGTGCCAGATGCCGATCACTCGCTGGTGGCCAATATCCGCGCGGCCGGCGGCATCATCGCCGGCAAGACCAACACGCCGGAGTTCGGCGCCGGCGCCAACACTCGCAACGCTGTCTATGGCGCCACCGGCAACCCGTTCGACCCGACGAAGAACGCCGCCGGCTCATCGGGTGGCTCGGCGGTGGCGCTTGCCGTCGGCCAGGTGCCGTTGTGCAGCGGCAGCGACATGGGCGGCAGCCTGCGCAACCCCGCCGCTTTCAACGGCATTGTCGGCTTCCGCCCCACGCCTGGGCTTGTGGCCGATGAGGGCAAGAAGCTCGGCTGGTCGGGCCTGGGGGTCCAAGGCCCGATGGCGCGCAATGTGCCCGACCTCTGCTTGTTGCTGTCGGTGATGGCCGGCGACGACGCCGGCGACCCGATGGCCACCACGGTGCACGGCAAGCGGGTGCACAGCCCCGGCGATTTCTTCCCGGTGCAGTCGCTCGATCTCGGCGGGCTGCGCGTGGCGATCACGCCGGATTTCGGTTTTGCGCCGACCGAGACGCACATCCGCGAGGTCTTTGCCGAGAAAATCGCGCTGTTCAAACACGCCTTCCGCAGCACGTCGGAAACCGCGCCCGATTGCAGCGGCACCGACGAGGCGTTCGAGGTGCTGCGCTCGACCAACTTCGTCGCCAGCCATATCGAGAAATGGCAATCCGCGCGCGACCAGCTTGGTCCCAACATTGTGGCGAACATGGAAGAGGCACTCAAATACAGCATCGCCGATATCGCGCGGGCCTCGATGCTGCAAACCACGCTGTATTATCGCTGGCAGGCATTCTTCGCAGATTTCGACATCATCCTCAGCCCCGCCATCACCATCAGCCCGCGGCCATGGACCGAGCTGTTCCCGAAGGAGATCGACGGCCGCCCGACGCGGACCTATTTCCACTGGCTGTCGCTGGCCTATGCGGTGACCATCGTTGGCCACCCGGCGATCAGCCTGCCGGTTGGGCGCGACCATGCCGGAATGCCGTTCGGCTTGCAGATCGTCGGCCGGCGCGGCGGCGACGCCCAGGTGCTGGCGGTGGCGGCCGCATTGGAGGAAATGCTGGCCGGCGATCCGCGCACCCGCCGCCCGGTGCCGGATATTATGGCGTTGAAGGCGGCGCCGCCGATCAGTGGCATGCCGCATTTCATGGGGTTCAACTGACGCAGGCAAAAGCGGAGGGCCCGCAAAGGCCCCCCGCTCTCGCTGCGGCCATACTGGCTTAGCCGCCGCGGCGCTGCATCATCGGCCGGTCGGATTGGCCTTCGCCGCCGTCCATGCCGTGCATTCCGCCATGGCGCTGGCCATGATGCCCGCTCGGCCCGAAGCGCCGTT
>JANXSA010000694.1 GCA_025352915.1 Rhodospirillales bacterium
CAACGGCACCGCCGCATTGCGCAACGCATACTTCCAAACGATCAGCCGCTCCGGCGTGCCCAGCGCCCGCGACAGCCGGATATGGTCGCTGTCCAACACATCCAGCATCGCCGAGCGCACGATCCGCGTCTGCGCCGCCACGGGATACCACCCCAGCGCGATCGCCGGCAGCGCGATATGCGACGCCGAGCCATAGCCGAATGCCGGCAGCCAATTGAGATGAATCGCGAATACCATGATCAGCAACAGCCCAACCCAGAACGCCGGCATCGCCTGCCCCAGCATGGCGAACACCCGCCCCACCCGATCAATCCAGCCGCCGCGATGCACCGCGGACATCACCCCGACGGGAACCGCGACCGCCACGCTGAACAACAGCCCGAACACCGCCAGCTGCACGGTGGCCGGCAGCCGGTCCAGGATCAGCGTCAGCGCCGGCGTCTCCCACCGGTACGACCGGCCAAAATCGCCCGCCAGCGCCTTCTGCGCCCAGATGCCGTACTGCACCCATAGCGGCCGGTCGAGCCCATGAACCCGCCGCGTCTCCTCGATCAACGCCGCCGAGGCATCGTTCGGCAACAGGATCAGCACGGGATCGCCCGACAGCCGCGAAATCAGAAAGATGATGATGCTGGCGCCCAGGATGCTGATCGCACCCTGCCATACCCGCCGGCCGAGAAAGCCCAGCATCGCCCGGCTACTGCCGCAGCCCGATCTCCTGCATCCCGCGCCAGAATCCCGGCGACGGCCATGGCGTGAACGTCACCTTGTCGCGCCACGCCAGCGTCACCACCGGCCGATAGGTCGGCAGCCCGCCGGCCACCCGCTCATGCTTCAGCCGCGCGATCTGCTTGATCAGCGCCTCGCGCTCACCGAGATCCATCGTCCGCTTCAACTCGCGGATCATCCCGTCCAGTTCGGGATCGTTATGCAGCGAGGTGATGCCCCAGCCCTCGCCCGGCACATAGCTATGCAAATGCCCCGCCCACGGCGTTCCCGGATCGCCCGGCAGCCCATGGCCCCACATATTGCTGTACAGCCCGTCGATATGCCCCTGCCGATCCCGCCTGCCAAAGGTGATCCAGGTGCCGTATTCCTGCCCCTGAACCTTGCAGCGAATACCAACCGCCGTGGCATAGGCGAAATACGCTTCCCCCACTTCTTTCTGATACGGCTCGCGCGGCGTCGTGAGATTATAGCAGGGCACATCGAAGCCATTCGGAAACCCCGCCTGACGCAACAGCTCGCGCGCCTTACGCGGGTCGAAGGGATAAGGTTTCAGATCGGCATCATACCCCAGGCTGCCGCGCCCGACCTGCACATAGCGCTCGCCCTGGCCGAACAGCACCTTGTTGATGATCGCATCGACATCGATCGCATGCGCCAGCGCCTGGCGCACCCTGACATCATGGAATTTCGAGTCCTTGGTGACCGCGTCCATGGCGATATACATGTTGTTCGGCGCCACGAAGCTGCCGGTCTTCACCCCGGCCATCTTGGTGAACTCCGCCACCATCGCCGGCGGCACCGCGTCGATCCAGTCGATCGCCCCGGTCTTGAACGCCGCCACCCGCGTCAGGTCTTCGGGGATGATCTTGATCACCAGGTTCTTCACCGCCGGCCGGTGCGCCGCGTTCCAGTAGCCGTCGAACGCCTCCAGCCGCAGCTCCTCCTTGATCGTGCGCGAGACGAATTTCCACGGCCCGGTGCCAACCGGCGCGCGGGCAAACTCCTCATCGCCCACCTTCTGCAAATGCCGCTTCGGCAGCGCCCACAGGATCAAGTTTCCCGCGGTGAACGACCCGTCGCGCTCCTTGAAGCGCACCCGGAAGGTCAACGCATCGACCACCTCGAAACTCTCCACCGCCGCCAGCAGATGCGGCCATTTGGAGATCTTCGGATCGCGCTGGCGCTGATAGGCAAACTCGAAATCCTCGGCGGTCAACGGATCGCCGGTATGAAACGTCACCCCCGGCCGGATCTTCACCGTGATCACCGGCTTGCCGCCGTCCTGCGCGATCGACCAGCTCTCCGCCAGCCAGTTGACGATCTCCAGCTTCGGGTCGGTGCGGATCAGCTGCTCGATCATCTGGCCGAAGAAATACTGGTCCACCCCGGCCGCCGAGCGCGACGGGTCCATCATCACCGCCTCCGCCCCGAACGCGATGGTCAGCGTGCCGGTCGCCGGCTTCGGCGCCTGGGCCCAAGCTGCGAAAGGCAACGCCGCAAACGGCAATGCGGCGAGCAACGACACGGCCAGGCCGCCGATCGACTTCATCATCGCGCACATCCTCCTGATGGCCTGCTCTCAAGGGCAGCCTGCGAAAAACTAGAACACCCGCCTTCATGCAAGTCAATTGTCGACATTCCACAATCGACGTTACTTGCCATTCCCCGCCAGCCCCGCTAGCACCCATGGCCTAACGCTGCCGCAGCGGGTCGCAATGCTCCAGGACGCCCACGCCCCTTTGGACCAAGACCTGCCCGCCGGGCGGCGCCGGACGCGCACGCTTACCATCCCCGAACAGATCGCCAATCGCGTCGCCGCGGCCATCGTCAACGGCCAATACCGCGACGGCGAAAGGCTGCGCGAACAGGAACTCGCGGTGGCATACGGCGTCAGCCGCGGCCCGGTGCGCGAGGCGTTGCGCGCGCTCGAACGCTACGGCCTGGCCATCCTGCTGCCGCGCCGCGGCGCCTATGTCGTCGGCATCTCGCTGGGCGTGATCGCCGAGGCGTTCAACGCCCGCGCCGCCCTGGCCGGCATCGCTGCCCGTCAGCTCGCCCGCCGCGGTGACGCCGCCGCCCCGGCCGTCGCCGAGATGCAAGCCGCGATCGCCCACGCCGCCGCCCTGGTCGACGTAGCACTGGACGAAAGCCACCTGTTCCAGGCCGCGATCCGCGAAACCGCCCGCTGCGTCTATCGCCATTGCGGCGCCGGCCATATCGAGCGCGCCCTCACCGACCAGGTCGACCGCTCGATCTGGGGCCTGATGTGGCGCGCCCAGCCGCTCGATTTCCAGCGCCGCGACCGCCGCCTGGAAAGCCTCGACTTCTGGCGCCGCATCCTCGCCGCCCTGGAGGCGCGCGACGAAAGCCAGGCCGAGCGCCTGATCCGGGCGGAAATCCTCACCACCCGCGACAGCGTCATCGCCACCCTGGCCACATTGCGCGGCGAAACCGTCGATCCCGCGCTGATGTTCCGCGACTAGCCGCCGCGTCTCATCCGGGCACCAGCACCGTCGCCACCGCCTGCGCCGCGATCCCCTCCATCCGCCCGGTAAACCCCAGCCGCTCCGTCGTCGTCGCCTTCACGCTCACCCGTCCGATTTCCACCCCCAGCAACGCGGCCAGCCGCGCCATCATCGCCGCCGCATGGGGTGCTATCTTCGGCCGCTCGCAAATCAGCGTCACATCGACATTGCCGATCACCCCGCCGCGCGCCGCCACTCGCCCGGCGGCATGGCGCAGGAAGATCGCACTGTCCATATCCTTGAAACTATTGTCGCTCGGCGGAAAATGCCGCCCGATATCGCCCTCGGCCAGCGCGCCATAGATCGCGTCGCACAGCGCATGAATGCCCACATCGGCGTCCGAATGCCCGGCCAACCCGCGCTCATGCGCCACCTCGACCCCGCACAGGATCAGCTTCCGCCCTTCCGCCAGCACATGCACGTCAAACCCGGTGCCGACGCGCGGCAACAGGGCACGGGGCATCAATGCAGGGCTCAAAATGCGCTCCATGCGGACAAGGTCCTCTGGCCAGGTGATCTTGATATTATCCTCGTGCCCGGCCACCAGCGCCACCGCATGACCGGCCGCCTCCAGCACCGATGCGTCATCCGTCGCTCCGTCCAGTGCCGTACGATGCAGTTCCAGCAACAGCGGAAACCGGAAACCCTGCGGCGTCTGCGCCCGGAACAACCCGGTACGATCCACCGTGGCGACAATCCGCCCGCCGGACCCGCGCTTCAACGTATCGGCCACCGCCACCGCCGGGATCGCCCCGCCATGCGTGGCCAGCGCCCCCACCAGCGCATCGATCGTGCCCGGCGGAATAAACGGCCGCGCCGCGTCATGCACCAGCACGATGTCCGGCGCCCGATCCACCAGCGCCTCCAACCCCGCCCGCACGCTGTCCTGCCGGCTCGCGCCGCCCGGCACCGGCGGAAGATGCGCCACGCCCGCCAGCGCCAGCGCGATCGCCGCACTATCCCCCACCGGCTGGATCATCACCCCCGCAGCCGCCAGCGTCACCGCAGCATGGCGGATCACCGGCTGCCCGGCGCATGCCAGGAACTGCTTCGGCATATCGGCGCCAAAGCGCTGCCCGGAACCGGCGGCAACAAGGACACAGGCGATCGCGGGCGGATGAAACGCGGACATTCCGCACCCTCGCCGCCTGTCCCGCCGGCGTCAACGGGGCGCCAATCGCCTAATGTATGGATTGCGTGGCGCAGGTTCACCCAGTAGTTTGCCCAAATCATGGGCATTCCTGTCTCCAACTTGCCGTCGCTCAAGCCAATTCCGCTTGCCCCGATCGATCTCGGCGGCGGCGTGGTCATCGACACGCCGGTCATCCTGGCGCCGATGTCCGGCGTCACCGACCTGCCGTTCCGCCGCCTAGCGCGCGAATTGGGCGCCGGCCTGGTGGTCTCCGAGATGATCGCCTCCTGGGCCATGGTGCGCGAGAACAAGGCCACCCTGCGCATGGCCGAGATGGATGGCCGCCCAACCTCGATCCAGCTCGCCGGCTGCGACCCCGCCGCCATGGCCGAGGCCGCGCGCATCGCCGTCGGCCGCGGTGCGGATATCGTCGACATCAATTTCGGCTGCCCAGTTAAAAAAGTCGCCGTCGGCCAGATGGCCGGCAGCGCCCTGATGCGCGACGAAATCGCCGCCGCCCGCATCCTGGAAGCCACTGCCCGCGCCGTCCCGGTCCCGGTCACCCTCAAGATGCGCATGGGCTGGGACCACGCCACCCTGAATGCCCCCCGCCTGGCCAAGATCGCCGAGGAATCCGGCATCCGCATGGTCACCGTGCACGGCCGCACCCGGCAGATGTTCTACACCGGCACCGCCGATTGGGACTTCGTCGCCACGGTGAAAGCGGCAACCACCCTGCCAGTGATCGTCAACGGCGACATCACCACCGAGGACGCCGCCGCCGAGGCGCTGCGCCGCTCCGGCGCCGATGGCGTCATGGTCGGCCGCGCCTGCTACGGCCGCCCGTGGTTCCCGGCCCAGGTCGCGCATTTCCTGCAAACCGGCGAACGCCTCCCCGAACCGGACCTCGCCGCGCAGAAATCCATCATGCTGCGCCACTATGCCGCGATTCAGGCCCATTTCGGCACCGAGCCCGGCATGCGCCTCGCCCGCAAGCACCTCGCATGGTATTCTCGCGGCCTGACCGGTTCGGCCGAGTTTCGCGCCACCGTCATGCGCCTGCCGGAGGTGCCGGCGGTGCTCGACATGATCGACCGCTTCTACGATCCGCTGATCGAACGCGGTGCCAGCCGCGCGCACGAGACCATCCCCGACATGGCCGAAGCCGCATGAGGACCATGCGGCACGGCGCCGTCCGCCTGGCCGAACGCCGCCGCCCGGCGGTACCGCCCGACTCGGTGGCCCTGCTCGCCGCCCTGCCAGTGCCGGTGATCCTGCTCGACGCCGCCAACCGCATCCGCTTCATCAACCACGCCGCCGAACAGTTCCTCGGCAGCTCGGCCGCGGCGGCCACGCAGTTCGGGCTCGCCGATTTTCTCGCCGCCGACAACCCGCTCTTCCTGCTGGTCGACCAGGTGCGCCAGCATGACGCCCGCGTCGCCGACCACGACATGGCGCTCGAAGGCCCGCGCTTGAAGCGCATGAACATCGCCGTCCAAGGCGCCCCCCTGGCCGAAGAGCCCGGCGCGGTGCTTCTTGTTTTGCATGACGCCACCGCCGCCCGCGCGCTTGACCGCCAGTTGACCGTGCGTGGCGCCGCCCGCTCGGTCGCCGGCATGGCCGCGATCCTGGCCCATGAAGTGAAAAACCCGCTCTCCGGCATTCGCGGCGCCGCCCAGCTGCTCGAAGCCAGTGTCGCCGAGGCCGACCGCGAACTCACCGTGCTGATCCGCGACGAGGCCGACCGCATCCGCGACCTCGTCGACCGCATGGAAGCTTTTGGCGAAAAGCCGGTGCAGTACGGCCCGGTCAACATCCACCGCGTGCTGGAGCATGTCCGCCGCCTCGCCCAGACCGGCTTTGCCGCCTCGATCCGCTTCACCGAGCTGTACGATCCCTCCCTGCCGCCGGTCTACGGCAATCGCGACCAGCTGGTGCAGGTGGTGCTGAATCTGGTGAAGAACGCCGCCGAGGCGCTGAGCGACGGGGCGGTGGAAAGCCCCGAGATCACGCTGCTGACCGCCTATCGGCACGGCATGCGCCTGGCCGTGCCCGGCTCCTCGCGGCGCATGGAGTTGCCGCTGGTGGTGACGGTGCGCGACAACGGGCCGGGCATTCCCGAGGATATCAGGCCCAATCTGTTCGACCCCTTCGTCACCTCCCGCGCCGCCGGCAGCGGGCTCGGGCTCGCTTTGGTGGCCAAGATCATCAGCGACCATGGCGGGCTGATCGAGGTGGACAGCCGCCCCGGCCGCACCGAATTCCGCCTGCATATGCCCATTTTCCCGGAGGATCCCGCATGACCCCTCCCACCGTCCTCATCGCCGACGACGACCGCTCCATCCGCACCGTGCTGACCCAGGCGCTGGGCCGGTCGGGCTACCAGGTGCGCAGCACCTCCAACGCCGCCACGCTGTGGCGCTGGGTGGAGGATGGCGAGGGCGATCTGGTGATCACCGACGTGGTGATGCCCGACGAGAACGGGCTCGACCTGCTGCCCCGCATCCGCCGCGCCCGGCCCGACCTGCGGGTGATCGTGATGTCCGCGCAGTCCACTTTGATGACGGCGGTGAAGGCGGCCCAGCGCGGCGCCTTCGAAGACCTGCCCAAGCCCTTCGACCTGAAGGAGCTGCTGAGCGTGGTGGAGCGCGCTTTGGCCCAGCCCGCCACGGCTACCCCGCCCGACCAGGAGGCCGAGCCCGGCGAGCGGCTGCCGCTGATCGGCCGCAGCG
>JANXSA010000702.1 GCA_025352915.1 Rhodospirillales bacterium
ATCGAGGCCTTGATGCAGGCCCCGATGCCCCCCTTTGCCGAAGGCGCTTAACGAATGGGGTCTGGGGCCGCCGGCCCCAGCGGGTCGAGGGCAGAGCCCTCGCCTTCCTTACCTGCTTCGCGCGACCCGCTCCGCCAGGCGAACGAAGGTCGGGATAGCGGCGTGGAGTTCGGCGAGGGCCAGGCTTTCGGCGGGGCAGTGGGCTTGGCTGATATCGCCGGGGCCGACGATGACGCAGGGGGCGATGGCGTTGAGTTCCGAGGCATCGGTGCCGAAGGGGGCGGTGATGGCGGCGCGGCCGGTTTCACTGCTGACCAGGCGGATCAGTGGGTGGTTGCTGGGCAGTTCCGGCGGCGGGCCTTCGGGGACGGCGTCCAGCGCGAGGCCGTGCCGGGCCGCGGAGGCGCGGACGCGGGCCATGACGGGTTCGGGGTCGATCTTGGCGGAGTAGCGGAATTTCACCCGCGCGGTGGCCCTGGGGACGGACATGTTCACCGGGGCGCCATGGTTGTCGATGGTCAGGTTGAAATCGCTGAACGGCGGATCGTAGTCGGTGTCGTGCCAGGCGGGATCGTGGCGCAGCATCTCGAAGATCGCCTTCATGTCGGTAGCGAAGCCCAGCAGGTCCCAGTTGGCGTTGCGGCCTTTTCCGGTGGAGCTATGCGCCTGGATGCCGGTGGCCACGGCGGTGATGGCGATCGAGCTGCGATGGCCGCGCACCGGGGTCATCACGGTGGGCTCGGCGACCAGGATGGCGGCGGGTGCGGCGCGGCGGGCGAGGATCGACTTGGCGGCGATCAGCCGTGCGCCGGCCTTGGTGGTTTCCTCGTCGGTGGTGATCAGCAGCGTGACCGGGATGTCGGCCGACAGCGTGTGCGCGGCGACGATACAGGCGGCAAGCGGGCCTTTCATATCGGTGCTGCCGAGGCCATGCAGCCGCCCGCCGGCGAGCCGCCCGTCCCAGGGATCGCTCGTCCAGCCGGTGTCGGGCACCGTGTCCATGTGGCCGCTGAACGCCAGCCCACCAGTTGACGTTCCGAAGGCGGGGGCGCGATGCGCCACCAGCGCCCGCTTGGCCACTCCGGCGGCGTCCAGGTAGTCCAGCCGCTCGATCTCGAATCCCGGCAGCGCCGCCTCGATGCGGTCGGCCACCGGCAGGTTCGAGACGAAGCTGCGGCTGTCGATGCGGACCAGGTCGGCGGCCAGCTGGACCACGTCGGTATGCGGCATGACAATTCTCCCTCGCGTCAGACTCTCCCATCACGGGCGCGAAGACCAGCCCGCAGCGCGAGCGCGGTGCCGAATGCCAGGACCGCGTCGGTCACCTCGGCCGACCGGCCGGGCAGGTGCGTCTGCGCCATGCCGATGGCCAGCGCGAGCGCCACGACGCCCAGGGTCGCCATGGTCCAGCGCACCTTGACCCGCACTGCAAGCCAGACCAGCCCGCCATACAGGAACAGCTTCAGCATCACCGCCAGCAACACGGCATCGGAGCGGCGCCACCGTCGCAACAGCCACCAGGCCGGCAGCGCCAGCACCGCCGCCGCCGGCGTGCCCAGCAGCACCAGCGCCTGGACCCAGCGCCCCCGCCCCCACGGCACCGCCGCCTCCAGCAACCTTGCCGCCATCAGCCAGGCCAGCAGCCGCGCGCCCGATCCTGCTTGAGCCTGTGCCTTCCAGGTTCCCGACTCCATGTCCGCCACGGTTGACCATTCGCGGCGCGAAGGCCAGCTTTCGGGTCCAGAGGAGTGCCCCGCATGACCGCCGCCTATCTCGACCCCCGCTCCGGCGAGACCTTCCCGCTCGACATACCGCGCTGGTGCGGCACCGGCCGGGCGCCGCTGTTCCTGACCGACCTGCCGGGCATCGGCCGGCACCAGATCGACACCACCACCCGCAGCCTGTGGCGTTACCGGGCCGCCCTGCCGATGCACGCCCGCGACCCCATCACCCTGGGCGAGGGCTGCACCCCGCTGGTGGCGCGCACGCTGCATGGTGCTGTGGCGTTGCTGAAGTTGGAATGGTTCATGCCGACCGGCAGCTTCAAGGATCGTGGCGCCTCGGTGATGCTGTCCTTCCTGCGCCAGCAAGGCATTTCCGATGTGCTGGAGGACAGCTCCGGCAATGGCGGTGCTGCCGTCTCGGCCTATGCAGCGGCCGGCGGCATGACGGCCACCATCATGGCGCCGGACTCCACCTCGCCTGCCAAGACGGTGGCCATGCGCGCCGCCGGCGCCACCGTCGAGCTGATCCCCGGTAACCGCCAGGCGACCTCGGATGCCGCCGAGGCGCGCGCCGCGACCACTTTCTATGCCAGCCACAACTGGCACCCGTTCTTCCTCCAGGGCACCAAGACCTTGGCCTATGAGCTATGGGAAGACCTCGACTTCGAGGCACCCGACAACGTCATCATTCCCTGCGGTGCCGGTTCCAATGTTCTCGGCTGCGACATCGGTTTTTCTGAGCTGCTCCGCGCCGGCGCCATCACCAAGCTGCCGCGCCTGTTCGCCGCCCAGCCGGAGAATTGCGGCCCGATCGCGGCCAGCTTCATGGCGGGCCGCGACCATCGCATCGCCACCCCGATCCTGCCCACCATCGCCGAAGGCACCGCCATCGCCCAACCGATCCGCCTGCCGGAAGTCATCGCCGCCCTGCGCCGCAGCCGTGGCGGCGCGGTGCTGCTGACCGAGGAAGAGATCGCCGCCAGCACGTTGTCGCTCGCTCGCGGCGGCATCTATGTCGAGCCCACCTGCGCCCAGGCCGAGGCCGCCTTCCGCCGCCTGCTGGAAACCGGCGCCATCAAGCCCGGCGAAAAAACCGTGCTGGTGCTGACCGGCACCGGGCTGAAGGCCACGCCGCGCATTGCCGAAATCTTGGGGATCGAATTGTAATGTCCGGCACCAACCGCCCGCGCATCGCCCTGCTCGGTTTTTCCATTGAGTGCAACCGCTTCGCCCCAGTGACCACCGAACACGATTTCGCCATCCGCACCTTGTTGCGCGGCGACAACATCCTGGCCGACGCCACCGGCCCGGCACCGCGCATGCTGGGCGAACTGCCCGGGTTCATCGGCGAAATGAATGGCGGCGAGCCCTGGGAACCCGTCCCGCTGTTGCTGGCCATGACTGAACCGAACGGCCCGGTCGAGCAGGCGTTCTTTGACAGCCTGATGGCCGAATGGGAAACCCGCCTGCGCGCCGCCGGCAAGATCGATGGCGTCTACTGCGTCATGCACGGCGCCGGCTTGACCACCGGCGATGACGACCCCGAAGGCACAATCCAGGCGATGATCCGCCGCGTTGTCGGCCCCGATGTCCCCGTGGTTGCCAGCTTCGACCTGCATGCCAACGTGTCCGACTCCGGCATCGAGACGATCGACGCCTATATCGGCTACAGAACGAACCCGCATATGGACATGCGGGAACGCGGCGCCGAATCGGCCCAGGTGCTGTGTCAGCTGATCGGCGGCATGAAGACCCATATCGCCCGCGTCCGCCTGCCGATCATTGCCCCCACGGTCACCATGCTGACCGGCAAGGATGCGCCCAACCGCCCCTATGGCGAGATGATCGACCTCGGCCAGGAACTGATGCAACAGCCGCCCTGGGCCGGCCGCATCGTCAACGTCTCGGTCATGGGCGGCTTCGCTTATGCCGACACCAAATTCAACGGCATGACCGTGGTCGTGACCGCCACCGACCAGGAAGCCGCCGAAACCCTGGCCATGGAAATCGCCAAGGCCGGCTGGGCGAAACGGGAAAAATTCTTCCCCACGCTGACCGCGCTGCCCGACGCCGTGGCGCTGGCCAAGGGCACCGAGGACCGCACCAGGCCCGCCCTCATCTTCGCCGATGTCGCCGACAACCCCGGCGGCGGCGGTCGCGGCAATACGATGTATATCCTCGAAGCGTTCCACGCCGCCGGGGTGAAAGACGCCCTGGTCGGAGTGATCTACGACGCCGCGCTGGCCGAGGAAGCCCACGCCCTCGGCTTCGGCGCCAGCTTCACCGCCCGCTTCAACCGCAGCGTGGAGAACGATTTCTCCAAGCCCTGGGCGGCGGACGCGAAAATCACCGCCCTGCACCCCGGCCCAATCCAATGCCGCCGCGGCATCTTCGCAGGCGGCACCGTCGATGTCGGCCGTGCCGCTGCGCTGGACCTCGGCGGCATCACCGTCGTGGTGATCTCCCAGCGCGTGCAATGCGCCGATCCCGCATTTTTTGAATCCTTCGGCCTGGACATCGCGCAGGCTCGCGTGGTGGTGGTCAAATCGCGCGGCCATTTCCGCGGTGGCTTTGATGAATTCTTCAGGCACGAACAGGTGATCGAAGTGGACGCCCCGGGCCTCACCACCCCGATGCTGCACCACTTCCCCTGGCAGAACCTGCCACGCCCCGCCATCCCGCTCGAACGCGAGGTGGAGTGGACGCCATGAAGCTCAGCGACCTGCCCACCCCCTGCCTGGTGCTCGACCGCATGGTGCTGGCGCGCAACATCGACCGCATGGCCCAGGCGGTCGGCCGCCTCGGCGTGCCGCTCCGCCCGCACATGAAAACCGCCAAGTCGATCGACGTCGCCCGCATGGTGCTGGCCAACAAGGCCGCGCCCATCACCGGCATCACCGTCTCCACCCTTGCGGAAGCGGAATACTTTGCTGCCCACGGCATCACCGACATCCTCTACGCCGTCGGCATCACGCCGCAAAAGCTCGACCAGGTCGCCAAGCTCAACGCCGCCGGCGCCGACGTGAAGGTAATCACCGACGACCTCGACACCGCCCGCGCCATCGCCGCCCATCCCATTGCCTCCCACGCGGGCAAACTCCGCGCCCTGATCGAAATCGATTGCGGCGAGGCGCGCGGCGGCATCTCGGCCGAAGACGCGGACCTCGAAGCCATCGCCGCCGCCCTCGGCCGCAACCTGCTCGGCGTCCTGACCCATGCCGGCCACTCCTACACCGGCCGCTCGATCGCCGAAATGGCCGACATTGCCGAGGCCGAACGCAACGCCGCCTTGCACGCCGCCCGCCGCCTGCGTGCCGCCGGGATGGATTGCCCGATGGTCTCGGTCGGCTCCTCGCCCACCGCCCTGCATGCCCGCGCTCTCGGCGGCGTCACCGAAACACGGCCCGGCGTCTACATGTTCGGCGATCTGTTCCAGGCCGAAATCCACACCGTCGAGCCCGGCAGCATCGCGGTGACCGTCCTGGCCAGCGTCATCGGCCGCCGCCCGGCCGAAAACCGCATCGTCATCGACGCCGGCGCCATGGCCCTGTCAAAAGACCGCGCCACCGAATCCACGCCCCACGACTACAAGTTCGGCCTCGTCCTCGATCTGCACGGCCGCCGCACCCTCGGCACCTCGCTGGTAGCGCGCGCCAACCAGGAACACGGCGTGGTCGACCTCGACACCACCGCCCAGTTCCGCATCGGTGACAAACTCCGCGTCGCCCCGAACCATACCTGCATGACCTCGGCCGCCCATGACCGATACTACGTCGTCGACGGCAGCGACGAAGTCATCGCCATCTGGCCGCGCATCGGCGGGTGGTAGGAAGCAAGGCCGGGGCTTTGCCCCTGGACCCCACCAGGGTCCGAGACCCTGGACCTCAACCATTAAGCGCCTTCGGCAAGGGGGTCTGGGGCCTCAGGCCCCAGCGGGTCGAGGGCAGAGCCCCGGCCTTGCTTCCTTCACCCCTCGACACGCCAGCGCCAGAAGTCGCCGCCTTCGCGGGTCATGAAGTTGGACAGCACCATGCGGTGCACTTCGCTGGCGCCGTCCACCAGCCGCGCCTGCCGCGCGTAACGGTAGATCCACTCCACCGGCGTATCCTTGGAATACCCTCGCGCGCCCAGCAGTTGGAGCGCCGTATCCGCCGCCTTGTGCAGTGCGTCGGCCACCACGATCTTGGCCATCGACACTTCCTTGCGCGCGAAGTCGCCCTGGTCGAGTAGCCAGGCGGCTTTCATCGTCAGCAGGCGGCCGATTTCGATCTCCATCGCCGCCTGCCCGATCAGCGTCTGCACGCTCTCATGATCGATCAGCCGCCCGCCAAAGCTGCGGCGCTTTTGCACATGCTCCATGGCGATCTCCAGGCAACGCCGCGCTAGCCCGGTCCAGCGCATGCAGTGGGTAAGCCGGGCCGGACCAAGGCGAATCTGCGTCAGCTTCAGCCCGTCGCCCACCTCCATCAGCCGGTTCTCGTCGGGGATTTCCAGCCCGTCGAACTCGATCTCGCAGTGCCCGCCATGTTCCTCCGGCCCCATGATCTCGATGCGCCGGATGATGCGCCAGCCCGGCTGGTCGCGATGAAACAGGAAAGACGTGAGGCCCTTGCGCTCATCGGCCGAGGTGCGGGCGATCAGGATGAAATGCGCGGCCGACTCGGCCCCGGTGATGAACCACTTGCGGCCATGCACCTTCCAGCCGGCGTTAGTGCGCACTGCCTCGGTATTGGTGAGCGACGGGTCGGAGCCGCAGCCGCCGCCATCCTCGTCCATCGGCTCGGTCATGATGAAGCTGCTGTTCACGGCTCCGTCGATCACCGGCTGCAGCCACCAGTCCTGCTGCGCCTTGGTCGCCACCTGCGCCATCACCCGCATGTTGCCGTCGTCCGGCGCCGAGCAATTGAAGCACACCGGCCCGAAGATCGAGCGGTTCATTTCCTCGTACAGCACCGCCTGCTCGACCATCTTGAGCCCGCCGCCGCCGCGCGCTGTCGGCGATTGCAGCGCCCAGATGCCCATCGCCTTGGTCTCCCGCCGCAATTCGGCGAGCAGGCCCATGTTGATGTTTTCATGGACGTCGTAGCTGGCGCGATCGCGCTCCAGCGGGATCAGCCGCTCATCGACGAAGCGGCGAATGGCGAGGCGCTTGGCCTCGATGTCGGGCGAGATGGTGAACTGCATGGCGTCCTCCGCAGGTTGATCGCAGTATCGCGCCTCGCGCCGCGTGCCGCCAGGGTGGGCATAGCGTGATCCGAGGCAATCGGCGAACCAGGCAAGCTGCGGCGACTCCATCGCTGCTCGGCATCGACCGGCAAACCCGCCTGCTGGGCCAGGCGGCGTCCTGCACCATGTTGGCCTATCCGCGCGGATGCGTCCGCTTCCACACCGCCATGAGCTGCGCCGTATCCACCGCCGTATAGCGCTGCGTCGTCGACAGGCTGGCATGGCCCAGCAAATCCTGGATGGTGCG
>JANXSA010000712.1 GCA_025352915.1 Rhodospirillales bacterium
TGCGCGAAGGCCTGGAAGTTCCTCACCGATGATCCAGAACGTATCCGGTCAATCGGAGTGCGCAAATGGGCATCGGTCAGTGGTTGAGACGGTTGGTATAAGGTCCAGGGGCTTGGCCCGTCGCGCGAAGACGCGCTCGGGGCCTGGCGGGTCTGGGCAGAGCCCAGTCTGGCTTAACTTAGTGCCTATGGGCCGGCGCCCCGTCAGCCGAGGCGGAAGGCCTGTCGCGCCAGCAGCTTCCAGGCGCCGCGCTCTTCGCGCCAGACCATCAGCACGCCGATGTTGATGTCGGTGGTCTTGCCCTCGCTCTCGGTCTGGCCGACCAGGGTGAAGCGCGAGATCGCCTCGCGGCCGGCGAGCTGGCTGGTTGCCCCGTTGAAGGCGATCGACTTCCAACTGGACTTGCCACTGGTCGAGGCGGCGATGAACTCGGCCTTGTTCTCGAGCTTGCCCGCCGAGTGGCCGTAGCTGAGGGCGGCGGAGCAGAGCTTCTCGAACGATGCCTTGTCGGATTTGTGCATGGCGACGCGGAAGGCCTCGACGGCCGTGGTGACCGAGGCTTCGTCGAGCTTGCGCGGGCCGGCGGCCTCCGCGGGACGGGACAGGGCCAGGGCGGCGGCGGATGCGAGTCCGGCCAGGGCGAAGCGGCGGCGGTTGGCGTGCATGGTGGTTCCCTCCAGTGACAGGGCGCCGTCCCGCCGTTTCGCTCGGGGGGCTGGGCGCCACATCGAAGAGGATAGGCACTGTTGCCGAGACGGTTCAAGCACGCGGCCAGGGGCAGAACCCCTGGCCGTCCTGTTGCTAGGCCGCCGACCAGTTCGCCGGAACCATGCGGTAGCGGTTCGCACCGTCGCGGGCGATGAAGCCGGTGGCGGGGAACGGGGCGTGATAGAAGCTGACCTGCATCCGTTCGCTGGCGGCCATGTCGAGCAGCTTGTGGCGGGTGAGGCGGGCGGCGTCGGCATCCTGGTCGAACACGGCGGCCCAGTCGGGGTTGCGGGCGAAGACTTGCGGGTTGTTGGTGGTGTCGGACATCACCAGCAGCTTGCCGCTGCCCGAAGCGATGGCGAAGGCGGTGTGGCCCGGCGTATGGCCGGCGGCGTTGACCGCGGTGATGCCGGGCGAGACTTCCTGGCCCCACTGGTAGCGGGTGACATCGTTGGCCATCGGCGAGAACACCCGGCGGGCGTTGGCGAAGCCGGGCTTGGCGGCGTCCGGCGCGGCGGCGGCCTTGGCGTCATCCATCCAGAAATCCCATTCCGCCGCGGGCACCTTGATCTCCGCCCGGGCGAACACCGCGGTGCCGTCGCGGCGGCGCAGGCCGCCGATATGGTCGCCGTGGAAATGGCTGATCACCACGGTGTCGACCTGGGCCGGGTCGAAGCCGGCGGCGCGGAAATTGGCCATCCACAGCCCGGCGGTGGGCGGGCCGAACTCGCCGAGGCCGGTGTCCAGCAGCACCAGCTTGCCGCCGGTCTGCACCACCAGAGTGGTGAAGGGAATGGCGTAGCGGTCGGTCGGCAGGAAGGATTCGGCCAGCGTGGCCTTCAGCTCGTCAACCGTGGCGTTCTTGATGAAGCCCTCCAGCGGCCGGTAGGCGACGCCGTCATGGATCGCGGTGACGGTGGCGTCGCCGACGCGGAAACGGTAGGCGGAGGTGTTGGCAATCGGTGCCGGCGCCCCGGTTGCAGGCGCCCCGGTTGCAGGAGCTTGGGCCAGGGCGGCGCGCGGTGCGCCAATCAGGCCGGCGGCAGCGCCTAGCGCGCCGATCGTGAGCGCCGTGCGGCGGTTCATCGTCATGTGAGTCAGCTCCCCATTCTTTGACGCGGCGCGCGACGCCGCACAGACATGCGACTAAATGGGGCAGAGCACCGATACGACAAGGTTTCGTGTCGCATCCCGCCGCTATCCGGCAGCGCGCAGCACGCTTTCAACATCGCCGTCGGGGTTGAGCCCCATCACATGCCGGCTGTGCCACAACCCGTAGAACAACAGGCTCCAGGCCGGCTGCGGCGCGCGATCGGCCTCGTGCAAGCGCGCGGCGATCTCGGCCGGCGCGATGATCTCGGCAAGCCCGGGCTGGGCCGCCAGCAGCGGCGCCAGGCGAGCGGCGCGCCGGGCAATCCAGGTCCCGACTGGCGGCTTGAAGCCCTTCTTGCGGGCGAAAGCCCCGGCCCGCGGGAAGGCGCGCGCCAGCCAGCGCCGCAGCAACAGCTTGCCGAAGCGCAGGTCAACTTTCTGTGAGTCGGGCAGCGCGAACGCAAACCGGGCAATTTCGGGGTCCAGGAACGGCGTGCGCCCCTCCACCCCATGCGCCATCAGGCAGCGGTCGAGCTTCACCAGCAGGTCGTTGGGCAGCCATTCCGCGATGTCGGCCGCCTGCGCCGCCTGGACCGGCGAACGCCCGGTGGCGCAGCCCGGTTCCAGCGCCGCGATGCCGTCGCGCCAGCCGGACAACGCCTTGTGTTCGCCCAGCACCGGCCGGCTGCGCGGGGGGCGCGTCAGCCAGCGCCAGGGTGCAAGCTGCTTGCGATAGCGGGCATAGCCGCCGAACAATTCGTCCGCCCCCTCGCCGCACAGCGTCACCTTCAGCCCCGACGCGCGTGCCGCCCGGCCCAACATCCAGGTCGGCAATACGGCGGCATCGGCGGTGGGATCGTCGATGGCGGCGGCGATGCGCGGGGCGAGCGCCCAGAAATCCGCCTCGCCCATGGCAACGCGCTCGCAGCGGGCACCCTGGGCGGTGGCGAGGCGGGCGGCCTCGGCGGTTTCGTCGACACCGACGCCATCCCAGCCGCAGGTCAGGGCGTGAATACGCTGCCCGGTCGCCCGGTGCATCAGCGCCAGCACCGCCGCACTATCGATACCGCCCGACAGGAACAGCCCATACGGCACGTCGGATTGCAGATGCGCGGTCACGCTATCCAGCAGCACCTGTTCCAGCGCGTCCAGCCCGCGTCCCGTGGCCTGCGGCGGGCCTTCGGGCAACGCGGCGCGATGATGCCGCGCCACGATCGCGCCGCGCTCCACCACCAGCGTCTCGCCCGGCAGCACGCGGAATATGCCGGGGAAGATGGTGGCGGCGCCGGTGGTGAACTTGAGCTGCAACAGCTCGGCGCGGGCGCGCGGATCGATCCCCACCGGCACCAGCCCGGCCGCCAGCAGCGCCTGCGGCTCGGAGGCGAAGAAGAATCCGGCGTCGTTTTCGACGTAGTACAGCTGCTTGATGCCGAACGGATCGCGCGCCAGCACCAGCCGGTCGCGCGCGGGATCGTGGATGGCGATGGCATACATGCCGCGCAGGCCGTCCGCGAAGCGTTCGCCCTCGGCGGCATAGCGCCACAGCGCCGGCTCGCAATCCGAGCGGGTGCGGAACGGCGTGTTGGCCATCGCCGCACGCAGTTGCGGGTTGTTGTAGATCTCGCCGTTGCACACCAGCGCCGTGCCCGTCCCCGGCTCACGCCCGGCAAACAGCGGCTGGTCGCCAGTGGTGAGATCGACGATCGCCAGCCGCGCATGCAAAAGCGCGGTGCCGCCGCGCACCAACCGCCCCTGCCCGTCCGGCCCGCGATGCGCCAGGGCCGCCAGCAACCGGCCCAGCACGCCGGCATCGGGCGCCGCCCCGTCGCGCGTCATCACGCCGGCCAGGCCGCACATCAGGCGGGTTCCCGCTCAAGGGTCAGCATGTCCAGCGCCGCGTCCAGCGCGGTCTCCAGCGAGATATCGGTCATGTTCGGCCCGCTGCCCATCGCCCAACGCGCCCTCCGGCCGGTGGGCACGAACTCGTCCGCCCGGTCGCGCGTGGCCGCACAAAGCCCAACGGTGGGCGTTCCTGCCGCAGCGGCGAGGTGCATCAGACCGGAATCATTGCCGATATAGACCGCACAGCGTTGCAGACAGGCCGCCGCCTCGGGGAGCGAGAGCTGTCCGGTGGTGTCGATCGCGCCCGGCAACAACGCGGCCAGCGGGGCGGCAAGGGCGCGCTCCTCCGGTCCCGGTCCGGCCAGGATCAGCGGCACCGCACCCGGCAGCGGACCCGCGGCCAGCGCATGGAACAACGCCGCGAAACGCTCGGCCGGCCAGGCCTTTCCCGCCCAGTTGGCCGTCGGCCCCAACCCCACGATGACGCGCCCCGCCGGAAGCAACGCGGCCGCGCGGGCATGATCCGCCGGCCCGGTCCAGACCACCGGCAACGGCGCCGGAGAAACCCCGAGGACCGCGGCAAACTGCTCGTGCTTGCGTCCGTCCAGCCGCCGCATGATCGCCCGCCGCCGCGTCGGCACCAGGTAGGAAATCGCCGAGCCGCGCAGATCAACCACCAGGTCCCACAACGTAAAAGCAACCTGCCGCCACAGCCCGAGCCAATGCGCGCTCCAGGGCTGCTTGGCGAAGACGATCAGGCGCTCAAGATTCGGCATGCGGGTGAACACGCCCTCGGCCACCGGACCACATGCCACGGTGATCCGGCACCCCGGATGCTGGCGGATCAGATGGTCGAGCAGCCCGGTGGTCAGGACCGCGTCGCCCACCCGGTTGGCAGTGATGAACAGAATGCGCATACACCGCCGGCTTAGCCCGATTCCGCCCCCCGCGATACCGGGACGCGCAGCCGCCGGCTCAGCCCAAACCGCAGTTGATTAACTTGGCGGCAACGTGGCGGTACGCAGTGGTGGCGAGGTGCTCTATGCCCTGCAACGTCACCGCAACGAGAATACCGCCATCTGAAAGATGCAATGGCGGCCCGATGCACCCGTCGCGCTCGAGTTGCTCAAGCGCCGCGACAACCGCATCGCGGCTGAACACCAAGCCGGCCCGGCGAACCGCCACAGTCACATCGGCCTGCCGCCGATGGCTCAACGCCGCCATCTCGGTCAACGCGGCCAGCAACGCATCGGTCCGGCCCCGGCCGGTCAAAGCCGGCGCGCTGGACGAGATTGGCACCGGCGGCGGCAAAACCGGCTCCGCTGTCACCTACACCGCTTCCAACGTGTCATCCGCGCGCGCCGACACGGCCAGGCTAACGTCGCGATAGGCCAAAGAATCCTGTGTCATCGCTGCGACTCCGCGCTGCGCTCCGGCAATGCGCCGGATGAGTTGTTGCAAACACGATAATTAAACGTTTCCGCACGCGGCGGTAGTTGGTGACTTTACCTATATATTCACAGATTTTGGATAGAAGCCCGCTAAGCGCCAGCCCGCTAAAACCCAGCCCGCTAAAACCCAGGCAGCCCGACATGCAGCACCAGCCGGACAATCTCCGGCAGGCTGCGGCACGCCAATTTCTCCATCACCTTCGCCCGGTGCACCTCCACGGTGCGCGGCGAGATGCCCAGCGCATTGGCAATCGACTTGTTGACCTCACCGCGAACCAGGCTTTCCAGCACCTGGCGTTCGCGCCGGGTCAGCCGCGCCAGCCGCTCGCGCATCGACTGCATCTCGTCGCTGTCCGCCCGGTCATGCCGGCGCGATACCAACGCCCCGTGAACCGCCAGCCCAAGTTCCGCGGCGCTGACCGGGCGCACCACCACATCCGCGGCACCCGCCTTCATCGCCCGCACCGCCGCCATCACGTCGTCCGGCTCGGTCACGGTAACAACGGGAAAAATGCAGCCACGCACACGAAGTTCGCGCTGAAACGCCACCCCATCAACCGATTCGGGACATATCCCGGTGACGATGCAGCCCGGCGACAGCAACGCCAACATGGCAAAGAACGCATCCACCGTCGCAAAACAGCCAACCGCCAATCCATACTCGCGCAATTCCAAGACAATCTGCGCGCTGGGTACGTCGTCGATCTCGATCAGATAGGCCTGCCCAAGCCCCACCGCCGCCACGGCACCGGCCGCCAACTTGGCCGGCGGTATCATGCCGGCCGCGCCGTGCCGCCTGTGTGCCGCGGCAAACAACCGGGAAGGGTTGGCGCGTCGTACCGGCAAGCCTGGGTCGACGCCCGAACTGAATAGTTCATTTTCTCCGCCCAAATACGCCGTACCCCCCGGACCGCCGCGCTTCATATCGCATACTCAACGTGAAAATTGCATGACCATCGGGTTTGAAGCAAGGGCTTGTTGATCAAAGATACATTGCGGAATGTAAAATCCGCGATCGCCCGCAACGCCGCCTAACACCGGCATCTGGTCACAAAACCCGCACCAGCCGATGATGACGCCAACCGCCATCCCGGAGCCCCCGCCGCCATGACCCTGTCCTTCGCCATCGGCGACACCATCATCCACCGCATCATCGAACAAACCCTGCCGTTCGAACTGCCGACGGCCTTCCTGCCCGCGCTCACTCCCGAGCTTCTGGCCGCCAATGCCGGCTGGATGGCGCAAGCCGACCTGGACCCCGAAACCGGCAAGCTGATCCTGTGCATCCAGTCTTACGTGGTGCGCACGCCGCATTTCACCGTCCTGGTCGACACCTGCGTCGGCAACGACAAGACCAACCCCCGCTTTCCCGCCTGGAACGGCCGCCGCGACAACACCTACATGACCGCCCTGGCCGCACAGGGCCTGTCAGTCGATGATATCGACTACGTCATGTGCACCCACATGCATGTCGATCATGTCGGCTGGAACACCAAACTGCTCGACGGAAGCTGGGTGCCAACCTTCCCGAAGGCGCGCTATATCTTCGCCGAGCATGAATACGCCCACTGGAACGCCGTGCACGCCAAAACCCCGGTGGCGGTCTACGCCGAAAGCGTCCTGCCGGTGATCGAAGCCGGACGCGCGGACATCGTCTCCGACACCCACGCCATCGGCGACCACCTGCGCCTCACCCCCACCCCCGGCCACACCCCCGGCCACGTCGCCCTGGAACTCGGCCGCACCCGCACCGAATCCGTCTTCACCGGCGACCTGATCCACACCCGGCTCCAGGCACGCTACCCGGACCTGTCAATGCGCGCCGACGCCGACCCAATCCAAGCCGCCACCACCCGCCGCAGCTTCCTGGAACAACACTGCGACACCGATACGCTATGCTGCACCTCACACTTCCCCTCACCCTCCACCATGCGCGTGCGACGCTGGGGCGAAGGGTTCCGGTGCGAAATGGTGGAGGCGTAAGCAAGGCCAGGGCTCTGCCCTGGACCCGCTGGGGCCTGAGGCCCCAGACCCCCATCCACTAGCGCCTACGGAGAGAGGGGGGCGTCGAGGCCTTCATGCAGGCCTCGAC
>JANXSA010000720.1 GCA_025352915.1 Rhodospirillales bacterium
GGCGCCGCCGCCGCCGCCGTCGCCGCCTCGATCGCCCGGTAAGCCGCCACCAGTGCCGCCCCCGAATCGGTCAGCCGCGCCCCGCCCCCGCCACTCCCCCCGGTGATCGCCGCAACCACCGGAGTGCCGAAATGCCGGTTCAGATCCTCCACCAGCTCCCACGCCCGCCGATACGACATCCGTAACGCCCGTCCAGCCCCCGAAATCGAGCCGTGCTTGGATATTTCCTCCAGCAACGCAATCTTCCCCGGCCCGACCCGCGCCCCACTGGCCAGGTCAAGCCGTACGCTGACCCGCGTAGTGAGTCGAACAGTGCCAGGAGAACGCGAGGGTACAATGGCCATGCCATAACGAACCACGCGACGCCCGAGGGATCAACGACATCGGCGCCAGCGAAAGCTCGAAAGTGCAGGATTCTTCTTTTTGTGAACAAAAAGAAGCAAAAAAACTTTATCCGCTCGTCGTCCAGATCCGCCGGTCTTATATAAAATAATTAAAACAATGAGTTAAAGAAGATCATCATGCGGCGGCTGTCGGTGCGGAGGCGGCGAACCGCTTGCAGCGACAACAAAAGTCAGTTATTTATAATGAATGTCGCAGCGTCTCTCCTCGCAGGCTGGCTTGAGCGTCCAGGCGCCCGCGGGGGCTGGTCGCGGATGGCTGCCCATTTCCCTGTACGCCCTGATCGAGGCCATCTTCGCGCGCATTTTCGGCCAGCTGGAGCACCTTCTCCTGCTCTGGCAAACCGGCCTCCTCCCCGCCCCCCGGTGCCACGACGGCGAGCGCCGCCTTCCCGTCGCAACCCGCCCCGTCGCAACCCGGGCAATCCGCGTCCGCCGCACGTCGTCCGGCCGTCTCACCGCGCGCCACCGCGCCCATTCCCTCGCGTCTCCCCGCCGCACGCGCCCGCGCACCGGCACGCATCCGCTCGCCAGCCACGCACCGCGGCGCCCCACTTGCGCCCGCAACCGCGCCCGCGAACATGACCGATGTCGAACAGCCGGCCAAAAACCCGCGCTGCGCGGGCAGGGAAATTGTGCCTTTTTTGTTCCGATTTAGCAACAAATACGCCGATTGCCAAGCCCCGCCGATCCCTGGCACCCTCCGCCACCCTGAAGTGCCGGAGAGCCCCCAATGTCCGCGCCTGTCATCCGCGCCTCGGTCTGCCCGCATGACTGCCCCTCAACCTGCGCGCTGGAGGTCGATGTCCATGACGGCACCCGCATCGGCACCATCCGCGGCGCCGAGGCCAACAGCTACACCGCCGGAATCATCTGCACGAAAGTCGCGAAATACGCCGAACGCATCCACCACCCGGACCGCCTCACCCACCCCCTTCTGCGCACCGGACCCAAGGGCAGCGGCCAGTTCCGCCGCATCGCCTGGGACGAGGCCCTGGACCGTGCCGCCGAAGCATTCCTCGCCACCACCCGCAGCCACGGCAGCGAAAGCGTCTGGCCCTATTATTACGCCGGCACCATGGGCCTGCTGCACCGCGACGGCATCAACCGCCTGCGCCACGAATTGAAATACTCCGGCCAGATCAACACCATCTGCACCCGCACCAGCGAAAGCGGCTGGAAAGCCGGCGTGGGCAAGATCGCCGGCCCGGACCCGCGCGAGATGGCCGTCTCCGACCTGATCATCTCCTGGGGCGGCAACCCGGTGAACACCCAGGTCAACGTGATGACCCATGTCACCCGCGCCCGCCGGGACCGCGGCGCCAAGTTCGTCGTCATCGACCCGTACCTGACCGGCACCGCCAAGGTCGCCGACATGCACCTCGCCATCCGCCCCGGCACCGATGCCGCTCTGGCCTGCGCCGTCATGCACATCGCCTTCCGCGACGGCCACGCCGACCGTGCCTATATGGATGAATACGCCGACGACCCCGCCGCGCTGGAAGCCCATGTCGCCACCCGCACCCCCGAATGGGCATCCGCCATCACCGGCCTGCCGGTCGCCGAGATCGAGAATTTCGGAAAGCTCTACTGCGAAACCCCGCGCGCCTATATCCGCACCGGCTACGGCTTCACCCGCAGCCGCAATGGTGCGGCCGCCCTGCACGCCGTCACCTGCCTGCCCACCGTGACCGGCAAATGGCGCAATGAGGGCGCCGGCGCCTTCTGGAACAACCGCGCCATCTACCACTGGGACAAGACCCTGATCGAGGGCCTCGACCTCATCGACCCCACCATCCGCCAACTCGACCAAAGCCGCATCGGCGCCGTCCTCACCGGTGATCGAGGGGACCTGGGCGACGGCCCCCCGGTCAACGCCCTGCTGATCCAGAACACCAACCCGGTCACCGTCGCCCCGGACTCCAACAAGGTCCGTCGGGGATTCTTGCGGGAAAACCTGTTCACCGTCGTCCATGAACAGTTCATGACCGAGACGGCAAAACTCGCCGACCTCGTCCTGCCCGCCACCATGTTCATGGAACACCACGACCTTTACCAAGCCGGCGGCCACAGCCACATCCAGATCGGCCCGAAGCTGATCGAGCCGCCCGGCGAATGCCGCAGCAACCACGAACTGCTCCAGGGCCTCGCCCCCCGCCTCGGCGCCAGCCATCGTGCCTATGGGATGACCGACCGCGAGATCATCGACGAAACCCTCGTCGTCTCCGGCTGGCCCAACCTGGAGACCGTCGAACGCAACCGCTGGCACGACGCCCAGCCGGATTTCGCCACCGCCCATTTCCTCAACGGCTTTGGCCACAGTGATAAGAAATTCCACTTCCGCGCCAACTGGGCCGCCATCGGCGCCAACCACGCCGGCATGTCCGCCCTGCCGGATCACATCGAGGTGATCGACCGCGCCACCGCCGACCGTCCGTTCCGCCTCGTCGCCGCCCCCGCCCGCAGCTTCCTCAACTCCACCTTCACCGAAACCCCGAGCTCGCGCCGCCGCGAGGGCCGCCCGACCCTGCTGGTCCACCCCGCCGACGCCGCCCGCCTCGGCGTCACCGACGGCAGCCGCGTCCGCATCGGCAACGACCGCGGCGAAGTGATCCTGCACGCCAAGCTCGCCGAAGGCGCCCAGCCAGGGGTGGTCGTCGCCGAAAGCATCTGGCCGCACGCCGACCACGAGGGCGGCATCGGCATCAACGCCCTGACCTCCGACGAGCCGGCCCTGCCCGATGGCGGCGCCGTCTTCCACGACACCGCAATCTGGCTCCGTGCCGAGGCCGCCACCCAGGCACTCGCCGCCGAATGAGAACCATCCTGGTCACCGGCGCCGCCACCGGCGTCGGTGCCGCCACCGTCCGCCGCCTCGCCGCCCCTGGCATCGCCATCCTCGCCCACACCCGCAAGAACGCCGAAGCCCTGGCCGCCGTCGCCGCCGAAGCCCGCGCCAAAGGCGCCGAAGTCACCGAAATGCTCGGTGACCTCGCCGAGCCCACCACCGCCGCCGCCCTGGTCGCCCACGCCATCGCAAGCTTCGGCCGTCTGGACGTCGTCATCGCCAATGCCGGCTTCGCCGACCGCACCCCTGCCGAAACCCTCACCGACGAAGCCTTTGACCGCTCCATCCAAGCCATGCAAACCGGCTTCCTCCGCCTCGCCCGCGCCGCCGTCCCCCACCTGCGCCAGGGCATCGCCCCCCGCATCATCGCCATCAGCAGCTTCGTCGCCCACGCCTACCGGCCCGGCTTCCCGCTCTTCCCCGCCTCCGCCGCCGCCAAGGCCGGGCTCGAAGCCCTGGTCAAAGCGCTGGCCGTCGAATTCGCTCCCGCCATGACCGTCAACGCCATCGCCCCCGGCTTCGTCCGCAAGGACGCCGGCGCCCATGCCGCGATGAGCCAGGCGGCCATGCAGGAACGCGCCCAATGGATCCCGATGGGCCGCATTGCCGAACCCGCGGACATCGCCGCTGCGATCGCCTTTCTCGCCTCTCCCGAAGCCGGCTACATCACCGGCCAGGTGCTGCATGTGGATGGCGGGCTGGTGATTTAGCCGGCAATTTCATCGCCCTGACGCATACCCGTCAAGGAACTGACGCCATTCCGATGGTTGTTCCCGTGGCACCAACAGGAGGTGCCACCCGTGTTTCAACGTGTATTCCAGGCCGGCGCGGCGCTCGCTCTCGCCGCCGGTTTCGCCCCCCCGGCGCTGGCTGACCAGGCCTTCCCGGCGACCCTCGCTGGTCACGCCATGATCCCCGCCGCCACCTATATCGCGGCCCCGGCCGACGCCCCCGCCGATCTCAAGAGCGCCGGCAAGTTCACCACCGGCCGCCGCGTCGAGGCGCCGGCCAGCGTCATGGGCATGTCGTTCGAACGCCCCACCGGCATCGCCCTTCCGCTGCCCGGCCAGCCGATCCAGGGCCATTCCGGCATCAAGACCATGCCGGATGGCAGCTTCTGGGTGCTGACCGACAACGGCATGGGCTCCAAGGCCAACTCGCCGGACTCGATGCTGTACCTGAACCACTACCGCATCGACTGGGCGACCGGCAGCCTGGCGCGCCAGGCCACCATCTTCCTGCACGACCCCGACAAGAAGGTGCCGTTTCGCATCACCCATGAGGGCACCGACAAGCGCTACCTCACCGGCTCCGATTTCGACACCGAGGGCTTCCAGATCATCGGCACCACGCTGTGGATTGGCGACGAGTTCGGCCCCTATGTCATCAAGGCCGACATGACGGGGCGAATTCAGGCCGTGTTCGAAACCCTGGCCGACGGCAAGCCGGTGCGCTCGCCCGAGCATTTCGCGGTGGCCTCGCCGGGCATCCCCGGCCAGGCCGGCAGCTTCAACCTGCGCCGCTCCAAGGGCTTTGAGGGCTTGGCCGCCAGCAAGGATGGAAAATTCCTCTACGGCATGCTCGAAGGCCCGCTCTGGGACGCCGAGAAGAAAGACTACGAAAAACTCGACGGCCGCGAGTACCTGCGCATCCTGGAATTCGATGTCGCCGCCGAGAAATGGACCGGCCGCCACTGGAAATACGTCGTGGAAGCCAACGGCCTGGCGATCGGTGACTTCAACATGATCGACGCCACCACCGCCCTGGTGATCGAGCGCGACAATGGCGAAGGCACCGCCGACCGCGCCTGCGCCGCCGGGACTCGCGGCACCGATTGCTTCCCCGACATCGCCAAGTTCAAGCGCGTCTACAAGATCGAGATGACCGAGGCCAACGCCGGCGGCCCGGTGCGCAAGATCGGCCATATCGACCTGATGAAGATCGCCGACCCCAACAAGAAGGCGCGCAAGCCGCTCAATGACGGCGTGCTGACCTTCCCGTTCTTCACCATCGAAAACGTCGATGTCGTCGACGCCACCCACATCATCGTCGGCAACGACAACAACCTGCCGTTCTCGTCCTCGCGCGATCCCAATAAGGCCGACGACAACGAGTTCATCCTGCTGGAAGTCGGTGAGTTCCTGAAGGCGCGCTGAAGGAAGAAAAGAGTTCTTTTTTGAAAAAAAGAACCAAAAAACTTTTATCCGCTTGGTTCTCCCCGGAGGGTATGAATCCTATGGATAAAAGTTTTTGCTTCTTTTTTCAAAAAGAAGTGCTTCCTTCCCTCGCGTGTCAGGCCGGCAGGGCGGTAACCCACCGCAGAATGGCATCCGCCACCGCGCGCGGCTGTTCCGGGAACA
>JANXSA010000728.1 GCA_025352915.1 Rhodospirillales bacterium
ACTCGGCATTGGTCTTCTGCTTCATCCCCGCGGTGATGATGGCATAGGACGCCTCGATGTTCTCCGCCCGCGCCGTGCCGGTGGCAAAGCGCGGGTCGTCGATCAGCTCCGGCCGGCCCATCAGCCCATACAGCCGCCCCCATTGCGCCTGGGTCCCCACCATCACGCAGAGATGCCCGTCCTTGGTGGCAAACGGCCGCCGGTCCGGCGTCAGCATGCGCGGATAGCCGATGCCCAGCTCCGGCGCGTTGATCGAATGCCCCCACATGTGCTCGGGCATCAAGAAACTGACCAGCGTGTCCATCATCGGCACATGCACCGCCTGGCCGCGCCCGGTGCGCTCGCGCGAAAACAGCGCCATGGCGATCGAGGACGCCAGCACCGTGCCGGTCAGCTTGTCGGCCATCACGCTCGGAACATAGCGCGGCCCGTCCGCCTGCGCGCCCAGCCCGTTCAGGTGGGCGATGCCGCCCATGCCCTGGATGATATCGTCGTACGCCGGGTCCTCCTCCTTGCTGCTGCCGGGCCGAAACCCGGTGGCGCAGGCGTGGACAATGCGAGGATTAACCTGGGCGATGCTGTCATAATCGAGGCCAAGCCGCGCCGCCGCCGACAGCCGCATGTTGTGCACGAACACATCCGCCGTCTTGACCAGCGTCATCAGCGCGGCATGGGCCGCCGGCTGCTTGAGGTCCAGCACCACACTGCGCTTGTTGCGGTTCAGGTTGATAAAATACGCCGCCATGTCGTCCGACCGGCGCGGCCCGACAAACCGCGTCATGTCCCCCGCCGGCGGCTCGATCTTGATGATATCCGCCCCGGCATCGCCCAGGATCTGGGTGCCCATCGGCCCCAGCACCACTTGGGTCAGGTCGATCACCCGCACCCCGGCCAGCGGCCCCCCGGCACCGTCGCTCATCAGCCGGCTTGCGCGGTAAAACCCGCCCCGTCGATCGCGGCGGCCAATTCGGCGGCCGGCCGGGCGGAGGTGATCTCCACCCGATGCGTCGCCAGGTCGGTGACAACGCTGGCCGCCGGGTCAAGGCGCTGCACCGCCGCGGTGATCGCCTTCACACAGCCGCCACAGGTCATGTCGGGCACGGTGAATCGGGTCATTTCCGCCTCCATTGCGTTTGATCAAGCCGATACTAGCGCGCCCATGCATTCCTGGCACCGCCGCGCACCGGTTGACCCCGCATGGGGGCCATCCCCAAGTTGCACGACGAACCAGGAGTCCGCCATGGCGAACCAGATCGACCTCGGCATCGAAGGCATGACCTGTGCTGCCTGCGTCACCCGGGTCGAGAAGGTGCTGTCGCGCGTGCCAGGCGTCGCCGGCGCCGAGGTCAACCTGGCCACCAACCGCGCCCGCGTCACCACCAGCACCGATGTCTCGCTCGCCGCGCTGACCGAGGCAGTGTCGCGCGCCGGCTACAGCGCGGTGCCGGTCGCCGACGTGAAACCCCAGCGCGACGAGCCGATCTGGCCCGTTCTCGTCGCCGCCCTACTGACCCTGCCGCTGGTGGTGCCGATGCTGGCCGAGCCGTTCGGCTATGGCCACGCGCTGATGCTGCCACCCTGGGCACAGTTCGCCCTCGCCTTGCCGGTGCAGTTCGGCTTCGGCTGGCGCTTCTACCTCGCCGCCTGGAAAAGCCTGCGCGGTGGCAGTGGCAGCATGGATGTGCTGGTCGCCCTCGGGACCACGGCCGCCTTCGCGCTTTCGGTCGGTGAGATGATCGCCGCCTGGCCGCATCACACGACGGAGTTGTATTTCGAGGCGGCGGCCGTGGTGATCACCCTGGTCATGCTCGGCCGCCTGCTGGAACACCGCGCCCGCCGCCGCACCACCGCCGCCATTGAGGCACTCGCCGCCTTGCGCCCGGAGCGCGCCCGCATCCTGCGCGACGGCGCCGAGACCGAAGTGGCGACCGACGCCCTGCGCATCGGTGACATCGTGGTGGTCCGCCCCGGCGAGCGCATCGCTGTGGACGGTCTCGTCCAGGACGGCACCGGCACGGTGGACGAAAGCCTGCTGACCGGCGAAAGCCTGCCGGTGACCAAGGCGCCCGGCCAAAAAGTCACCGGCGGCGCCATCAACGGCGAGGCCCGGTTGCTGATCGAGGCGACCGGCGTCGGCACCGAAACCGTGCTTGCCCGCATGGTCCGCCTGGTCGAGGACGCGCAAGCCACCAAGCCGCCGATCCAGCGCCTGGCCGACCGCGTCAGCGCCGTCTTCGTGC
>JANXSA010000732.1 GCA_025352915.1 Rhodospirillales bacterium
GTCGAGGCCGGCACCGTCACCCCCCGCCCCCAGATCGGCAACATCCACCCCCGCCTGTTTCGCCTGTCCGAGGACCGCGCGGTGATCAACCGCATGGGCTTCAACAACGACGGCATCGACGCCTACCTCCCCCGCCTCGCCGCGGCATACCGCGCCGCCGGCGTCCCCATCGGCGCCAATCTCGGCATCAACAAGGACGGCGCCGACCCCGAACGCGACTACCCCGCCCTGGTCGCCGCCGTAGCACCCCATTGCGACTACATCGTCATCAACGTCTCCTCCCCCAACACCCCCGGCCTGCGCGATCTCCAGGGCGAAGCCCGCCTGCGCGCCATCCTCCAGGCCATCGCAGCCAGCGTCCCCGCCCGCCCAAAACTCCTGGTAAAAATCGCCCCCGACCTCTCCGAAGACGGCCTGCTCAGCGTCGTCGAAACCGCCGTCCAGGAACGCGTCGACGGCCTGATCGTCAGCAACACCACCATCCGCCGCCCCCCCGGCCTGCGCTCGCCCAACGCCCACCAGGCCGGCGGCCTCTCCGGCGCCCCCCTCAAACCCTTCGCCCAGCACATGCTCCTCACCGCCGCCCGCGCCGCAAAAGGCCGCCTCACCCTGATCGGCGTCGGCGGCATCGCCACCGGCGAAGACGCCCTCGCCCGCATCCGCGCCGGCGCCAGCCTGGTGCAAATCTACAGCGAATTCGCCTACGCCGGCCCCGCCCTCATCCCCCGCCTCAAACGCCAACTCCTCGCCGCCCTGGACCAGCAAGGCTTCGCCACGATATCGGACGCCATCGGCGTGGACGTTTAAGAAAGAAGTTCTTTTTTGAAAAAAAGAACCAAAAAACTTCTATCCAATAATCCTCGTCATCAACTCACTTGAACGCCCGCTGTCTCGCCAGACCTGGCCCCATCAACCCCGTCATTGCGAGCCCTTGCGAAGCAATCCACGCTTAACTTTCTAAACGAATAAAGTTTTTTTGCTTCTTTTTGTTCACAAAAAGAAGACCTTCCCTGCCCCTTGCCTTCCCCAAGATCGGACCCCTCATGGACCACCTCCAAGGCTTCGAACCCCTCGCCCAGCGTTACCAGGGCTTCATCCTCGACCTCTGGGGCGTCATCCACGACGGCGTAAAGCCTTACCCCGGCGCCGCCGACTGCCTGGCCCGCATCCGTGCATTGGGCAAACCCGCAATCCTGCTCTCCAACGCCCCCCGCCGCGCCCACGCCGCCCAGGCCGCCTTGCGCGCCATGGGCATCGCCGACGACCTCTACACCGGCATCCTGACCTCCGGCGAAGCCACCCACCTCGCGCTCCGCGACCGCGCCGTCCCCGGGACCGACCGCTGGTTCGCCCTGCTCGGCCGCCGCATGTATCACCTCGGCCCGGACCGCGACCGCAACGTCTTCGAAACGCTCGACCTCGACCTGGTCGAGCACCCGGCCCAGGCCGATTTCGTCCTCAACACCGGGCCGGATGACCTCGCCGGCCCGACCGAGGTCGAAGACTGGGAATCGCTGCTGCAATCCTTCCGCGCCCATGGCCTGCCGATGGTCTGCGCCAACCCGGACCTCGAAGTCATCCGCGGCGGCACCCGCGTCATCTGCGCCGGCGCCCTGGCCCAGCATTACGAAACCCTCGGCGGCGACGTCCGCTGGATCGGCAAACCCGACCCCGCCATCTACACCCCGGTCCTGGCCATGCTCGGCACCGCGCCCGGCGAAACCCTCGCCGTCGGTGACTCCCTGCGCACCGACATCGCCGGCGCCAAAAGCCGCGATATCCCCTCCTGCTGGGTCCTCGGCGGCATCCACGAAGCCGAACTCGGCGCCAACCCCGCCCGCATCAACGCCGCCGCCGCCGCCGCCGGGCTCACCCCCGCGGCCGTGCTGCCGCGCTTTGTCTGGTAGGCGAAGGCAAGACTTCTTTTTGTGAACAAAAAGAAGCAAAAAAACTTCATCCATTCGCCTCCATCCCTCCCACCCCCCGTCATCAACTCACTTGAACGCCCGCGGTCCTCCCCACCAACCTCGTCATTGCGAGCCCTTGCGAAGCAATCCACGCTTCCTTCCGACCACGCCACGCGCAGCCAAAACAACGGTCAACCTGAACGAAGTGAAGGACCCACGCTTCCCTTCTCTCCAGCCATCAAAAAATTCTCTCACAAGCAAATTTTCTCTTGCCATCCATCCATGAGTTAGTTAGTATACGACCATGGAAACACACACACCCTCCCTCGGCGACCAGATCGCCCGCCTGC
>JANXSA010000002.1 GCA_025352915.1 Rhodospirillales bacterium
GTGGATCTGACCTATGTCGGCAATCGGGCGATGGCGGTGTATCGGCTGCCGCTGAACGAGGTGGTGTTTGAGTTCTATGACCGGCTGAAATCGGTCAGCCGGGGTTATGCCAGTTTCGACTACGCGATGGATAGTTATGCCGAGGGCGAGCTGGTGCGGATTTCGATCCTGGTCAACCAGGACCCGGTGGATGCGCTGTCGTTCATTGCGCATCGTAGCCAGGCGGACCGGCGCGGGCGGTCGATCTGCGAGAAGCTCAAGGACCTGATCCCCAAGCAGCTGTTCAAGATCGCCATCCAGGCGGCGATTGGCGGGCGGGTGATTGCGCGCGAGACGATCGGGGCGCTGTCCAAGGATGTGACTGCGAAGTGCTATGGCGGCGACATCAGCCGCAAGCGCAAGCTGTTGGACAAGCAGAAAGAGGGCAAGAAGCGGATGCGGCAGTTCGGCAAGGTCGATATCCCGCAGAGCGCATTCCTGGCCGCGCTGAAGATGGATGGCTGAGGCGTAGACGGGTTGGCGGCGCGCTGCTATTCAGCGCGGCGATTGCGGAAGGGTGGCCGAGTGGCTTAAGGCGCACGCTTGGAAAGCGTGTGTGCGTGAAAGCGTACCGAGGGTTCGAATCCCTCCTCTTCCGCCAATTTCTCCACTTCCGCCAAAGTCCTGGCGCCCGCGTGCTGCGCCCGCGTGCTGCCCCTGGGCGCTGCCGAAGGATCGAACAAGGGTCTATCGTGCCGCTGGCGGGCAGGGTATTTTGTTGGACCTTGTGCTCCCTGGCTGGCCGCGCGACCGCGACGGCTGGGCGCGCCGGGGACGGAAACGAAGACGGAAGCAACAATGACCGACATCCGATTCTTGACGCCGCATACACTCGATGAGGCGATCGGCGCATTTGCCGCGGCGCAAGGGAGTGCGCGCATCCTGGCGGGCGGCACCGATCTGCTGGTGCAGATGCGCAATGGCGTGGTCCGGCCGGGCGCGATCATCGACATCAAGGGGATTGCCGAGTTGACCGGCATCACGGAGGCTGCCGATGGTGGTTTCTTCGTGGGTGCCGCGGTGTCCGGTGCCGCACTTGCCGAGCATCGGCACTTCGGCAAGGCATGGCCGGGGGTGCTGGAGGCGATCAACCTGATCGGCTCGACACAGGTGCAGGGCCGCGCCTCGGCCGGCGGCAATTTGTGCAACGGCTCGCCGGCGGGGGACAGCGTGCCGGCGATGGTGGCCGCCGGGGCTATTGTCATCATCCAGGGGCCGAATGGCCGGCGGCAGTTGCCGGTCGAGGCGTTTCCCGCCGGGCCTGGCCGCACCAACCTGACGCCGGGCGAGATCGTCGTCGGCTTCACCCTGCCGCCGCGGCCGGCGGGTTCGGGCGATGCGTATTTGCGGATGATCCCGCGCACCGAAATGGACATCGCGGTGGTCGGCGTGGGCGTCAGCCTGACGCTGGCCAACGGGGTTGTGACCGCGGCGCGCGTCGGGTTGGGCGCGGTGGCGCCGACGGTGCTGCTGGTGGCCGATGCCGGTGCGGCCCTGATCGGCAGCACGCTGGATGCGGCTTCGGTTGAGGCCGCCGCCGCCGCCTGTCGCGCCGCCTGCAAGCCGATCGACGACAAGCGCGGCACCATCGTCTATCGCACCAAGGTCGCCGGCGTGCTGCTGCGGCGCACCGTGGCCATTGCCGCCGAACGCGCCGGAGGGAAGTGAGATCATGTCCAAGCTTCATATCACCACCACCATCAATGGCGAGCCGGCGGAGTTCCTGTGCACGGCGACCCAGACCGTGCTGGATGTGCTGCGCAACACGCTCGGCCTGACCGGCAGCAAGGAAGGCTGCGGCACCGGCGATTGCGGCGCCTGTTCGATCACCCTGGACGGGCGGCTGGTCTGTTCCTGCCTGGTGCTGGCGCCGGAGTTGCAGGGCAAGCAGATCACCACGATCGAGGGCATGGCGCAGGGCGATCACCTGCATCCGTTGCAGCAGAAATTCCTGGAGATGGCCGCCCTGCAATGAGGCATCTGCACCCCGGGGTTCCTGATCGCGGCGAAATCGCTGCTGGAACGCAACTCCGATCCGACCGAGACCGAAGTGCGCTTCTGGCTGGCCGGTAACCTGTGCCGCTGCACTGGCTATGACAAGATCGTGCGCGCGGTGCTCGAAACCGCCGCCGACATGAGGAGGGCCGCCTGATGGATGCCATCGACAACAAGTGGATCGGAAGCCGCACCATCCGCCCCGATGGCGCGGACAAGGTGACCGGGCGCGCCGGCTATTCGGCCGACAACGCCATGCCCGGCATGATCTGGGCGCGGATCCTGCGCAGCCCGCATCCGCACGCCAATATCCGTTCCATCAACACCGCCAAGGCCGCCGCCCTGCCTGGCGTCAAGGCGGTTATCACCGCCGCGGACCTGGTCGAGTTCCCGCTCGACAAGCCGGTGATGCTCGGCATCCAGGACATGCGCTGGATGTCGCGCAACATCCTGGCGCGCGAGAAGGTGCTGTTCCACGGCCATCCGGTGGCGGCCGTGGCGGCGATCAGCGAGGAGATCGCCGATGCGGCCTGCCGGCTGATCGAGGTGGAATACGAGGTGCTGCCGCACGCCATCGAGATCGAGGACGCCATCGCCCCTGGTGCCCCGATCCTGCATGACTTCATCCGCCATGAGGGTGCGTCGTCCAACATCGCCAGCACGATGGTCAACAAGCTCGGCGACATCGAGGCCGGCTTCGCGGCGGCCGACATCATCATCGAGCGCAGCTTCACGACCCGCCCGGTGCACCAGGGCTATCTGGAGCCGCAGGCCTGCACCGTCAGCTGCACCGCCGACGGCAAGGTGACGATCTGGTCGTCGAGCCAGGGCCAGTTCATGGTCCGCGCGATGACCTCGCTGCTGACCGGCATCCCGCAAAGCAGCATCCGCGCCATCCCGGCCGAGATCGGCGGCGGCTTCGGCGCCAAGACGATCGTCTATCTCGAACCGATCGCCGTCGTGCTGTCGCGCAAGACCGGCCGGCCGGTGAAGATGGTGATGAACCGCGACGAGGTGTTCCGCGCCACCGGCCCGACCTCCGGCTCGATGAGCACGGTCAAGATCGGCGCCAAGAAGGACGGCACCATCGTCGCCGCCCAGGGCACCTTTTACATCCAGGCCGGCTGCCTGCCCGGCGGCCCGGTGCGCGGTCCCGTCGGCTGCTCCTTCGCGCCGTACGAAATCGCCAACGTGCTGTCGGTCGGCTACGACGTGGTGTCCAACCGCTCGAAGGTCGCCGCCTATCGCGCGCCTGGTGCCCCGCTCGGTGCCTATGCCGCCGAAAGCGTGATCGACGAGTTGGCCGAGGCGCTGAAGATCGATCCGCTGGAGCTGCGGCTGAAGAACACCGCGCGCAAGGGCACCAAGGCGGCCTATGGCGCCACCTTCGGCGATGTCACCTTCAAGGAGACGATCGAGGCGATCAAGCACCACCCGCATTACAGCGCGCCGCTCGACCACGCACCGGCCGAGGGTGTGCGGCGCGGCCGCGGCGTGGCTTCGGGCTTCTGGTACAATGCCGGCGGCGAAAGCAGCGCCCAGCTCAACATCACCGAGGACGGCAACGTCACCGTGACCACCGGCCACCCGGATGTCGGCGGCAGCCGTGCCTCGATCGCCAATGTCGCGGCGGAGTTGCTGGGGATCGACCACAGCCGGGTCTCGGTGCTGATCGGCGACACCGCCTCGATCGGGTTTTCCAACCTGACCGGCGGCAGCCGCGTGACCTTCGCCTCGGCCATCGTGGTCACCCAATCGGCCGAAAAGGTGATCACCCAACTGCGCGAGCGCGCCGCGAAAATCTGGAAAATCGACCCCGAGGCGGTGGCCTGGGCCAATGGCGAGGCATTCCCGGCCGGTGCCAATGCCGGCCAATTTCCGCCACTGAGCCTGAAGGAATTGGCGGCCAAGGCGAATGAGATGGGCGGACCGATCGGCGCTGGCACCCAGCTCACCACCACCGGTGCGGACCCGGGCTTCGCCACCCATGTGGTGGATGTCGAGGTCGATATCGAACTCGGCATTGTGCGGGTGCTGCGCTACACCGCGGCCCAGGACGTTGGCCGGGCGCTGCACCCCAGCTATGTCGAGGGGCAAATCCAGGGCGGCGTGGTGCAGGGCATCGGCTGGGCGCTGTCGGAGGAATATCTGTACGACAAGCAGGGGCGGCTGGATAACGCCAGCTTCCTCGACTACCGGATGCCGGTCTGTTCGGACGTGCCGATGATCGAGCCGGTGGTGCTTGAACTACCGAATCCGAAGCATCCGCAGGGCGTGCGCGGGGCCGGCGAGGCGCCGCTGGTGCCGCCACTGGCCGCGATCAGCAACGCCATCTACGACGCCCTCGGCAAGCGCTTCTACAGCCTGCCGATGTCGCCGCCGAAGGTGCTGGCGGTGCTCGAGGGCTGAGCCGCGATCCCACGATTGCCGCCGCTTGTGGCCGACCCCGACCTGCACCTGATGGTGGGCGGCAGGCGGGTTGAGGCGATGTTGCGCGACGACAGCTTCGTCTTTCCGCTGGTCTTGCCATGCGGCGAAATGCGGCTGATGTCGCGGGCATCGCGGCCGAGCGAAATCGGCGGCGGCGCGGATGACCGGCTGCTGGGGTTTCGGGTGCGGACGCTGACGCTGGTTTGCGACGGCCGGCCGCATGCGGTTCCGCTCGACCATCCGGCATTGGGCGACGGGCTGCACGCGATCGAGCATACCGGGATGCGCTGGACCGACGGAGCGGCGGCGCTGCCGGAGGCGCTGTTCGGCGAATTGCGTGGCCCGGCCGAACTGCATGTCGCCGACCTGGCGCTGCCGCTGTACCAGGCGGGCTCGACGGAACATGCGGCGCTGTTGGCGCGGTTCGAGAGCCTGGGGGATAATTGCGAATTCGGGCTGGTGCAGCGCGCCTTCGATGCGGAGCCGATCGGCCTGTTGCGCTGGGCAAGCACCGATGCGGCGCGGCTGGTGCTGGGCCTGTGCCGCCGCTTCGAGGGCTTGGGCGATCCCGGTTTTACCCGGCTGGACTGGAGCGGCGACCCGCCCGACTACAAGCTGGTCGATGCGCGGTATTTGAGCCTGCATAGCTGGGTGACGGAGCGCCAGACCGATCCGGCGCGCGAGGCCGAGATGTTCGCGGCCGGCTGTGCGCGGCTGCGGCTGTTGCGGCGGAAGATTTTGGCCGACATCGAGGGCAGCCGGCGCATCTTTGTGTTCAAGGCGAGCGGCGTCGATGCCGGGATTGAAAGTTTCCATGCGGTGCATGCGGCCTTGCGCGGCATCGGTCCGGCGCCGCTGCTGTGTGTGACCCGCACCGGAGCGGCGGAGAAGACCGGAACGGTTGAGGCGTTGGGGGACGGGCTGTATCTCGGGCATATCGACCAGTTCAGCCGGGCAATGGTATCGTTTGCGACCTGGCGGCGGATATGTGCGGCGACCGTGGCACTGGTCGATGGCGAAAGCATTGGTTGATGGCTAAGCGGGATGACAAGGCGATGAACCCGGCCGAGGTGCTCGCGGTGGTGGTGCAAATCCTGGAATCGGTGACCGCCCGGCCACAGCCGGGGATCGGGATGGCGACGCCGCTCGATATGCTGGACGGGGTGGACAGCCTGCGGCTGTTGGAGACGGTGGCGTTGGCCGAGGAGCATTTCGGCGTCCAGGTGGATACCGGCGGGCTCGACGCGCTGGCGACGGTGGGCGATATCGTGCGGCTGATGCAATACAGTGGCGGCCAGGGAGAGTTTCCATGAAGTTCAGCTTTTCGCCCGAGCAGGATGAGTTCCGCTCCAATCTGCGGCGGTTCCTGGCCGAGCGTTCGCCGGCCAAGGAGGTGCGGCGGCTGATGGAGACGGATGCCGGCTGGGAACGCGATGCCTGGCGGCGGATCAATGGCGAATTGGGCCTGACCGCGGTGCGGATTCCCGAGGCGTATGGCGGGCATGGATTCGGGTTTGGTGAACAGGCGATCGTGCTGGAGGAGATGGGGCGGGTGCTGTTATGCGCGCCGTATTTTTCCTCGGCCGTGCTGGCGGCGGGGGCGATCCTGAATGCCGGAACGGATGCACAGAAGGCGGCGTTGCTGCCGGGGATTGCCAGCGGCGCGGTGGTGGCGACGTTGGCCAGTGTGGAGGATGGCGGGGATTGGGAGGCTGACGCGACCAGGCTGGCGGCCACGCGCGATGGCGAGAGCTGGCGGCTGGATGGACATAAGAGCTTTGTGCTGGATGGGCACAGTGCGGATTTGATCGTGGTGCTGGCGATGGCGCCGGGCGGGTTGTCGTTGTTCACCGTCGCGGGTGCGGCGGATGGGTTGGAGCGGCGGCGGCTGAATTCGCTCGACCCGACCCGCAAATTGGCGCGGCTGGAATTTCGCGCTGTCCAGGCTGCGTTGCTCGGAGCCGAGGGCGCGGCGGCAGGGCCGTTTGCGCGGGTGATGGCGGAGGCTGCGGTCCTGCTGGCGAACGAGATGGTGGGCGGGGCGGATCGGCTGCGCGAGGATGCTTTGGCGTATGCGATGATGCGGATGCAGTTCGGGCGGTCGATCGCCGGCTTCCAGTCGATGAAGCACAAGCATGCGGACATGCTGCTGGAGGTCGAGTTGGCGAAGTCGGCGGCGTATTTTGCCGCGGCGGCGTTGGATGACGGCGACGGCGATGTGATGGCGACGGCCTCACTGGCCAAGGCGGCGGCGAGCGAGGCGTACACGCAGACGGCGGTCCATGCGATCCAGATCCATGGCGGGATCGGCTTTACCTGGGACAACGACACGCATCTTTGGTTCAAGCGCGCCAAGGCGAGCGAGGCGATGTTCGGCGATGCGCATTTCCATCGCGAGCGGATGATGCAGCAGATGATGGGAGACGCTGTGATGGGAGCGGGGTCATGAACGAGGCAGCGGTTCGCGCCGAGGTTGCCGGCTGGTTGAAGGCGAATTGGGACCCGGCGTTGGGGTTGGTGGAATGGCGGACGAAGCTGGCGGCGTCCGGCTGGGGTGTGCCGCATTGGCCCGCCCAGTGGCACGGGCGGGATTTGTCCGATGGGCTGGTGCCGGTGGTGGAGGAGGAATTCGCCAAAGCGGGCGCAATCGGCGTGGCCAAGGCGGGTATCCGGACCTTGGCGGCGGCGACGATCCTGGCGCATGGGACCGACATGCAGAAGGCGAAGTATCTGCTGCGGATCCTGACCGGGGAGGATACCTGGTGCCAGTTGTTCAGCGAACCCGGCAGCGGGTCCGATGTGGCCGGGGCGGTGACGCGGGCGGAGTTTCGCGGCAATCAATGGGTGGTGAACGGGCAGAAGGTTTGGACCACCAGCGCGCACAAGGCGCATTGGGGGCTGTTGCTGGCACGCACGGATTGGGATGCGACGAAGCATCGCGGGCTGTCCTATTTCATTATCGACATGAAGCAGCCGGGGGTGACGGTGCAGCCGCTGCGGCAGATGAACGGGTATGCCAGCTTCAACCAGGTGTTCCTGACCGATGCCATCGTGCCGCCGGAGGAGATTCTTTCCAGTGTGGGCGATGGCTGGACGGTGACGAACACCACGCTGATGCATGAGCGGCGGGGGGCGGACGGGCTGCGGAGTTGGGCGAGCGGCACGGATGGGGCGGGCCGGGCGTATGACGAGGAGCGGGCGGAAATCGCCACCACGATGGAGCCGTACCGCTGGTATCCGCAGCGGGCCGGTCGGGTGGATCTGGTGATGCCGCAGGCGGTGGCGAGCGGGGCGATTGATGATCCGGTGGTGCGCCAGGAGATCGGCCGGCTGTTGGTGATGGCGAAATCGGCGGAGTGGACGGCGCGACGGGCGCGGACGGCGAAGGAGCAGGGCAAGCCGCAGGGGCCCGAGGGGTCATTGGGCAAGCTGGCATCGAGCAACGTCGCGCGGATGGCGGCAAGGGTGCATACGCTGATTGCCGGGGCTGGCGCGTTGCTGGCCGGGCCGGATGGGCCGGCGGACGGGATGGTGGCGGAGGTGCTGTTGTCGGTGCCGGCGACGTCGATTGCCGGCGGGACGGATGAGATCCAGCGCAACATCATCGCCGAGCGGGTGCTGAAGATGCCGCGGGAGCCGAGCGAAGATACCAAGAAGCCGTTCCGCGATGTGCCACGGAATACAGTTTCGTGAGGGCGGACCCACCGGTCCGAAGCTACTGGCACAGGCAAACGGACAAAGTTTTTTTTCTTCTTTTTGTTCACAAAAAGAAGAATCTTTTTTCTTCCCCTTTGCGTCAAGGTTGACCAATACCCGTTCGCAGTCGCAGCATCAGGGCGTGATGCAGGGGACTTGGCCATGACGCATTCGGCAATCGGGCGGCGCGGCATTCTGGCGGGTGGCTCGGCGCTGGCGGCGTCGGGGATCATCCGGCCGCGTGAGGCGCGGGCGGCCAAGCCGGTGGTGGCAGTGTTGGAATCCGAGGTGGTGATCCTCGACCCGCACATGATCACCGCGACCATCACCCGCACTTTCGGCACGCATGTGTTCGACATGCTGTTCGGCATGAACGAGGCGGGCGAGGTCAAGCCGCAGATGCTGGAGGCGTATGAGGCCTCGGCGGACAAGCTGACGTGGAATTTCCGCCTGCGCCCCGGCCTGAAATGGCATGACGGCGAGGCGGTGACATCAGCCGATTGCGTCGCCTCGCTCAACCGCTGGATGCCGCGCGATCCGCTCGGCCGCATGCTAAAGGCGGCGACCGGCAGCCTGGAGACCACCGACGCGCGCAGCTTCCGCCTGGTGCTCAAGCAGCCTTTCCCGATGCTGTTGCAGGTGCTGGGCAAGCCGAACGCGCCGCTGCCGGTGATGATGCCGGCGAAAATCATGGCCGAGGCCGGCGATGGCCGCATCAAGACGATCATCGGCTCCGGCCCGTTCCGCTTCATGCCCGGCCAGTGGAAGCCGGGCGATTCGATGCTGCTGGAGCGCAACCCGGATTATGTGGCGCGCGCCGAGCCCGCCGATTTCCTCGCCGGCGGCAAGCTGGTGAAGATCGACCAGCTCGATCTCAGGGTGATGCCGGATGCCAATACCGGCTCGAACGCGCTAACCGCTGGCGAGATCGACTACATGCAGTTCCTGCCATTCGAGACGCTGGAATTGCTGGAGAAAAACCGCAACCTCCGCGTCTTCGGCGCCATGGGCATCCACATGTACCAGGGCAATTTCCGCCTGAACCACGCCACCGCGCCGTTCGACAACCCGAAGGTGCGCCAGGTGCTGTGGAAGCTGGTCGACCAGGCCTCGATCCTGGAGGCCATCGGCATTCCCGCCAAATACCGGCTGGACCGCTGCGATTCGTTCTGGATGTGCGACACGCCCTACACCACGCTGGAAGGCGCCGGCGCGGCGAAATATGACGTGGCGGCGGCAAAGGCCGAGCTGGCCGCTAGCGGCTACAAGGGCGAGCCGGTGATCACCATGAACGTCGCCGGCTCGATCAGCGAAACCGCCTCGCGGGTGCTGGAACAGGCGATGAAACAGGCCGGCTTCAACGTCCAGCCACAGCAGATGGATTGGGGCACGGTGCTGGCCCGGCGGGCAAAGAAAGAAGGCTGGTCGATGTTCCCGGTCTATTCCAACGGCACCGACATGCTCAATCCGCTGACGCATTTCTACGTGGCGGCGACCTGCGGCGACTTCCCCGGCTGGTCGTGCGATCAGCGAATTCCCATCCTGCTGGAGCAGTTCACCAAGGCGGACGGGCTGGTGGCGCAGAAGAAACTGGCGGCCGAGATCCAGAAGGCGTCGTACGAGCTGACCCCGGCGGTGATGTGGGGCCAGTTCACCCGGCCGGCCGGCTACCGGACCACGCTGAAAAACTTCATCGAATCGTCCTATCCAATGTTCTGGCAGGTGGAGAAGGCTTGAGCCCGGTCGGGAATCTACCGGGGGGAGGTTGCCCTTGGCACAACCTCCCGGCACACTAGTATATGGAATGACGTCAGCCGGCCGGACAGGCGGGCTTCGCCGGGGCGCGCAATGCCTCGCCGGGGTCCTGGTGCTGCGTGCAATGAGGGAGCCAACATGCCCAGCCTTACCTATGTCGCGCCGACCACGGTCAGCGACGCCGTGAAAATCCTGGCCGCGGCCAGCGGGCCCACCCGGGTCATGTCGGGGGGAACCGACCTGTTGGTCCAACTGCGCTCGGGCCGGACCAAGCCCGACCTGATCGTGGACACCAAGAAAATCCCCGGCATCATCGGCATCACCCAGAACGCCGATGGCGGATTCACCATCGGTGCCGCCACCTCCGGCGCGCTGCTCGGCGAACATGCAGCATTAAAAGCCGCCTATCCCGGCATCGTTGAAGCCGCCCAGTTGATCGGCTCGACCCAGGTACAGGGCCGCGCCTCGCTGGCCGGCAACCTGTGCAACGCCTCGCCGGCGGCCGACAGCGTGCCGGCAATGATCGCCGCGGGCACCACCGTGACCATCGCCGGACCCGCCGGCACCCGCACCGCGGCCGTTGAGACCATCGTCGTCGCCCCGGGCCGCACCTCGCTCGCCAAGGGCGAGATGGTCACTGCGTTCCACCTGCCGCCCGTGAAGGGCAAGACCGGCGACGCCTATCTGCGCTTCATTCCGCGCACCGAGATGGACATTGCCGTCGTCGGTTGTGGCGTGAGCGTGACCCTGGACGCCGCGGGCACCATCACGGCGGCGAAAATTTCGATGGGCGCCGTGGCACCGACCCAGGTGCAGGTCGACCCGTCCTGCATCATCGGCAGCAAGCTGGATGACGCGGCCCTGGCCCGGCTCGATGCCGCCGCCCAGGCGGTGTGCAATCCCATCGACGACAAGCGCGGCACGATCGAGTTCCGCACCAAAGTGGCGGGCGTTCTGGCCCGCCGGACGGCAGCCATCGCGGTTGCCCGCGCGGGAGGGCGCTGATGAGCAAAATCCACGTTACCACGAGCATCAACGGCGAACCCGCCGAATTCCTGGCCGAAGCGCACGAGTCCCTGTTGGACGTGCTGCGCAACAACCTGAACCTGACCGGCAGCAAGGAAGGCTGCGGCTCCGGTGACTGCGGCGCCTGCAGCGTTCTGCTCGACGGCCGCCTGGTGTGTTCCTGCCTGATGCTGGCTGCCGAGGCCGGCGGGCATGAGATCACCACGATCGAAGGCATCGCCGACGGCGACAAGCTGCACCCGATCCAGACGGCGTTCCTGGAGAACGCGGCGTTGCAGTGCGGGTTCTGCACCCCGGGCTTCATCGTCGCCACCAAGGCGCTGCTCGACAAGAATCCCGACCCGTCCGAGACCGAAATCCGCTATTGGCTGGCTGGAAACCTGTGCCGCTGCACCGGTTACGACAAAATCGTGCGCGCAGTGGTCGATGCCGCTGCCGAAATGCGTGGGAGCTGAAAACATGACGTTTATTGGCAACAAGAGCGATCTGCGCGTTGTCGGAACCCGCCCGGTGCGGCCCGACGGCGTGGAAAAAGTAACCGGACGCGCGGTGTTCGGCGCCGATGCCTCCATGTCCGGCCAGATCGTCGGCAAGGCCCTGCGCAGCCCGCACGCCCATGCCCGCATCGTGTCGATCGACACCAGCAAGGCGCTGGCCCTGCCCGGCGTCAAGGCGGTGATCACCGCCGACGACCTGCCCAACATCGCCTCGGAAGAAGCCTTCGTCGGCGAAGGCCCGATGAACTTCCGCGACCTCAGCCTGAACGTGATCGCGCGCGGCAAGGTGCTGTACGAGGGCCATGTGGTGGCCGCCGTGGCCGCGATGACTGACGCCATTGCCGACGCGGCGCTGGCGCTGATCGAGGTGAAATACGAAGTCCTGCCGCATGTGATCGACGTCGAGGAGGCGATGGCCCCCGGCGCGCCGATCCTGCATGACGACCTCTTCACCGCCGGCATCACACCGAAGCCGACAACGGCCTCCAACGTCGCCAAGAAAGTCCGCTTCACCATCGGCGACGTCGAGGCCGGCTTCAAGGCCGCCGACGTGATCGTCGAACAGCGCTACACCACGGCCCCGGTGCACCAGGCCTATATCGAGCCGCATGCGGTGGTTGCCGCCTGGGGCTCCGACGGGCAGTGCACCGTCATCGCCAGCAGCCAGGGTCACTTCATGATCCGGTCCTACTGCGCCAAGCTGCTGGGCATCGACATCTCCAATATCCGGGTGGTCGCGGCCGAGATCGGCGGTGGCTTCGGCGGCAAGACGGTGGTCTATCTCGAACCGCTGGCCCTCGTCCTGTCGAAGAAGTCCGGCCGGCCGATCAAGATGGTGATGACCCGCGAGGACGTGTTCCGGGCGACCGGCCCGACCTCGGGTGCCGTGATCGAAGTGAAAGTCGGCGCCACCAAAGACGGCAAGATCACCGCGGCCCAGGCCGTGCTGAAATACCAGGCCGGCGCCTTCCCGGGCTCGCCGCTCAACCCCGGCCTGATGTGCGCCTTCGCGATGTATGACCTCGCGAACGTCGATGTGCTGGGCTACGACGTGGTCAGCAACCGCCCGAAGGTCGCCGCCTACCGCGCCCCCGGCGCCCCGATCTCGGCCTTCGGGGTCGAGAGCGCCATCGACGAGTTGGCGATCAAGCTGGGCATGGACCCGATCGCCCTGCGCGAGATCAATGGCGTCAAGAGCGGGATGAAGGCCGTCTATGGCCCGACCTACCGCGAAGTCGCCCTCACGCAATTGCCAAATGCGTGGAGCAGCGAGCTTCTGGCCAAAATCGAAGCCGAGCGGCGTACTGTGCTGCTGGCAGACCAACTGGCCGAACGCGCCCGCTGGCGGGACAACCGGCTGATGGCATTGCAACTTGTGGAGCAGGGGCTGACCGATGCGGCGATGTTCACGGTGGACGGCGACACCGTGCAGCCATCGGAGGTGCTGTACAACAGACCGGTGCTGGTGGAGCGCGGCAGCTTCCGTCCGGTAACCAACGTGACACTCGACATGCTGCACGGAGCAGAGGAACAACTGCCGCCGAGTTCCACCTCGCCCGGCAAGGAACGGCTTGTTGTGATGGAG
>JANXSA010000022.1 GCA_025352915.1 Rhodospirillales bacterium
CGGGTGTGGCCGATGCCGGTGGTGCCGGAGAGCGGGGTGGCGGCGAGGATTTCGGCCAGATTGTTGAGCTTGCCTGGGGCGCGGCGGCGGTCGATTTGACCGTTCACCAGGGTGGCGATGCCGGCGCTGTCATAGCCGCGATATTCCAGGCGGCGCAGGGTTTCCAGCACCAGCGGAGCCGCGGGCCGGGTCGCAATCACACCGATGATGCCGCACATGCGCCGTTAGTCCTTGCTTTTGCGCCGGGCGGCCCGGAACGCGGCCGCGCGGCCGGGCCTGGCGTCCTGGCGCGCGCGGCCGAAGGCCATGGCGTCTGGTTCCACGTCGTCGGTGATCACGCTGCCGGCGGTGACGAAGGCGCCGGTGCCGATTTCGACCGGGGCGACCAGGGTTGAGTTCGAGCCGACGAAGACGTCGTCGCCGATGGTGGTGCGGTGTTTGGCGAAGCCGTCATAGTTGCAGGTGATGGTGCCGGCGCCGACATTTGTGCGGGCGCCGATTGTGGCGTCGCCGATATAGGCGAGGTGGTTGGCCTTGGCACCGCGGCCCAGGGTGGCGGCCTTCACTTCGACGAAGTTGCCGACATGGGCATCCTCGCCGATATCGGCGCCGGGGCGCAGGCGGGCGAAGGGGCCGATGATGGCGCCGGAGCGGACGAGGCAGCCTTCCAGATGGCTGAAGGCACGGATTTCGACGTTGGACTCGATGGTTACGCCGGGGCCGAAGATGACGTTTGGCGCGATGCTGATGTCCTGGCCGAAGCTGGTGTCGGCGCAGAGGAAGACGGTGTCGGGCGCGGTCATCGTGACGCCGGCGTCCATGGCGCGCCGGCGCAGGGACTGTTGGACGGTTGCTTCGGCGACGGCGAGTTCGGCGCGCGAGTTGATGCCGCGCAGTTCTTCTTCGGCGCCGAGCACTGCGGCCACGCGCTGGCCGTCGGCGCGGGCGAGGCCGACGAGGTCGGTGAGGTAGTATTCGCCGGCGGCGTTGGTGTTGTGCACCGCGGCGAGCCAGCGCGCCATGTCCGCGGCCGGGGCGCAGAGGACACCGGCATTGCACAGGCCGACTTCGCGTTCGGCGGCGGTGGCGTCCTTGAATTCGACGATGCGTTCGACGTTGTCCTCGCGGCCGATCACCCGGCCGTAGCGGGCGGGCTCGGCGGGGCGCATCGCCAGCAGGGCCAGGCCGGCGCCGGACTGACGCCGGGCGAGCAGGGCGCGCAGGGTGGCTTCGGAGATCAGCGGGTTGTCAGCGTAGAGCACGGCGACATCGCCGTCGCCGAATTGGGACGCTGCCTGGAGGGCGGCATGGGCGGTGCCGAGGCGTTCGGTCTGTTCGACGCAGGGGTGGGGGGCGGCGAGTTTGCGCACCGCGTCCATGCCGGGGCCGACGACCACGATGATGCGGTCGAACACCGCTTCGCAGGTGGCCAGCAGGTGACGCAGCATCGGGCGGCCGGCGATCGGGTGCAGGGTTTTCGGCAGCGCCGACTTCATCCGCGTGCCGAAGCCGGCCGCCAGGACGACGGCGGTTGTTGGAAGAGCAGAGGGGGGCGCGACGCTCATTGGCGGGTGGAGTAGCGGGATGGCCAGCGTCGTGTCAAAGGAAGCGGCATCGCGTCGCACTTTCCGGCAAGGAGGCTTCCGCCAGAATGCAACCCCTGATGGTCTTTGATCTCGACGGCACGCTGGTGGATTCGGTGCCCGATCTCGCGGCGGCGGTGAACCGGCTGATGGCCGGCCGGGGGTTGGCGCCGTTCGCGCGGCCTGAGGTGGCGCGGATGGTGGGCGATGGTGCACGGGCGCTGGTGGAGCGTGCCTTCGCGGCGCGCGGGGCGGTGGTTGATGACCGGGCGTTGGCGGCTTTCCTGGTGGATTACAGCGCCAACGCGGCGCACGAGACCCAGCCCTATCCGGGCGTGCATGAGACGCTGCGCCGTTTTGCCGCCGCCGGGTGGCGGATGGCGGTCTGCACCAACAAGCCCGAGGCGCCGGCGCGGACGCTGTTGGCGGCGCTGGACCTGGCGCCATTTTTTGCTGCCGTTGGCGGGGGCGATAGCTTTCCTATGCGCAAGCCCGATCCCGGCCACCTGCGGGCGACCATCGCGGCGGCCGGTGGTTTGCCTGCGGCGGCGGTGATGGCGGGGGATCATCACAATGACATGCTGGCGGCCGAGGGGTTGGGGATGCCGAGTGTCTTTGCCGCCTGGGGCTATGGGCCGCCGGAGACCGGGGTGCATGCCTCGGCGACGGCGATGCTGTTTCCGGAGTTGTTCGATCTGGCGGTAAGGTTGAAGGGGTAGGAAGAATCTTCTTTTTCTGAAGAAAAAGAAGCAAAAAGACTTTTATCCATGAGTAAGTGGATAGAAGTTTTTTGGTTCTTTTTTTCAAAAAAGAACTGCTTTCTTGCTATGGCAGGATAACCCCAGCCCGCCGGATCAGCGCCTCGTCGCGGATGTTGCATTCGCCTTGCGGGTAATCAGCGGCTTCGGCGCGGCACAGCCAGGCGATCACCTGGGCCGGGAGTTCGGGCGGCAGGTGGCCTTCGGGCGGGATCTGGCTGACCGGGTTGAGGCCCGATGCCCTGATTTTCTCCTGCATCGCGGTGCGGACGCCGCCGGGGGCGAAGCCGTAGACGCGCAGGCCCTGGGCGCCGTATTCGAGCATCAGGGCGCGGCCGAGCATGGCCAGTCCGGCTTTGGAGGCGCAGTAGCTGCCCCAGCCTTCGAGCGGGCGGTGGGCGGCGCCGGAGCTGACGTTGACGATCACGCCCTGGGTGGCCAGCAGGTGGGGCAGGGTGGCGTGGATGGCGTGGTAGGCGCCGACCAGGTTGATCTGGATGGCGCGGGCCCAGGCGGCGGGGTCGGTGTCGCCGACGCGGCCGATCGGTTCGATGACGCCGGCGTTGTTGATGAGGTGGTCAAGGCGGCCGAAATGGGCGGCGGCGGTGTCGACGGCGGCTTTGACTGCGGCATGGTCGCTGACGTCGCAGACCAGGGGCAGGATTTTGGGGCCGAGGCGGGCGGCGAGGGCGCGCAGTTCGGGGCCGCGGCGGGCGGCGATGGCGACCGAGGCGCCTTGGGCCACCAGGATTTCGGCGACCGAGGCGCCGATGCCGACGCTGGCGCCCATGACGAAGCTGACGGTTCCGGCGAGTGGCTGGGCCATGGCGCGATTTCCTTTTGTGCCGGTCGTTCTTGGCGCAGGCGGCGGGTTGCGGCAACCTGGGATCATGTCCGATCCCGTTGCCGCCATTGCTGAGCCGGATGCCGTTGGCGAAACCGCCGCGTTGTTCGCCGAGATTCGCGCGGTCTATGGCGTCAGCGTGGTCAACCTGGTCTGGCGCCATCTCGCGACGATCCCTGGGGCACTTGGCCATGTCTGGGGCGGACTGCGGCCGCTTTATGTCGATGGCACGATTGCGCGCGAGGCGGCGGCATTGCGCGCGACGCTGGCGGTGCCGGCGGTGGCGGCGGTGCCGGATTTCGTGTTCGCCGCCGCCGGGCTGGATGCGGCGGCGATGGTGGGGGTGCGGCAGGTGATGGCGGCGTATGACCGGACCAATGCGATGGCGCTGGTGGCGCTGTCGGCGGCGCGGGCGCGGCTGGCGGGCGGGGGGGGGGCGGCATGGCGGCCGGGTGCCGAGGCTTCGGAGCCGGGTGAGGCGCTGGTGCTGCCGCCGTTGGTTGACCTTGGCGCGATGGCGCCCGGCACCGCGGCGTTGGTTGTCGCGTTGAACCGGATGGGCGCGCGCAGCGAGGCGCCGGTGCTGGCCAGCATGTATCGCAACCTGGCGCATTGGCCGGCGTTCCTGGCGGTGGCCTGGGGGGTGCTGGCGCCGTTGGACGCGGATGGGCGGTTGGGCGGGGCGATTGCCGATGGGCTGGCGTTGGCCGGTGTGCGCGCCGCCGGGCTGGCGCGGGTGGCGGAGGTCCCGGCGTTGGTTCCGGGGCTGGTGCCGCGCGTGGATGCCGCCATTGCGTTGTTCACCGGCGATGCGATTGCCCGGATGCTGGTGGTCACCCGGGTGCTGCGCGCGGCCGTTGGGTAGCCGCCGGCGCGCCGGGCGGGCATACTGCGCTGTCGATTTTCCGGAGCCGCCCATGTCCAGCCGCGACCACGCCATTGCCTCGTCCCTCGCCTTTTTCGATGCGGGCGGGTTCCGCGACCGGCTGGCCGCGCTGGTGGCGATTCCGAGCACCATGCAGGACCCGGCGCATGAGAAGGATTGCTGGCGCTATCTGGAGGAGGCGATCGCGCCCTGGGTGACGCGGATGGGGTTCACGGCGACCATCCATCCCAATCCGCGTGCGGGGTTCGGGCCGATCATGGTGGCCGAGCGGATCGAGGATTCTTCCTACCGCACCGTGCTGACCTATGGGCATGGCGATACCGTGCGTGGCCTCGATGACCAGTGGGACGCGGGGCTGAAGCCGTGGGAGCTGAACGAGCAGGGCGATCGCTGGTACGGGCGCGGCACGGCGGATAACAAGGGACAGCACGCCACCCACCTGACCGCGCTGGAGCATGTGCTGGCGGCGCGCGGGGGGAAGCTTGGGTTCAACCTCAAGCTGGTGCTGGAGATGAGCGAGGAGCGCGGCTCGACCGGGTTGAAGGAGTTCGTCGCCGGCCACACCAAGGAGCTTGCCGCCGACGTGCTGATTGCTTCGGATGGGCCACGAGTGGCGGCGGCGATCCCGACGGTGACGACGGGAACGCGTGGCTCCTGGGGCTGTGACTTGAGCGTGCGACTGCGGCCGGGCGGGGTGCATTCGGGCAATTGGGGCGGGATGATTGTTGATCCCGTGGTGGTGCTGTCGCACGCGCTGGCGTCGATCTGCGACCGGCACGGCAAGATCCTGGTGCGCGACTGGCTGCCGCGCAACGGGTTGCCGGCGGCAGTGCGCGGGGCGTTGGCGGGGCTGGAACTGCCGAGCGAGGAGTCGGCGACGATCGACCCGAACTGGGGCGAGCCTGGCTTCACCTCGGCGGAGAAGGTGTTCGGCTGGACCAGCTTCATCGTGCTGGCGATGATCGCCGGACGGCCGGAGGCGCCGGTCAATGCGGTGGCGCCTTGGGCCAGCGCCAATATCCAGCTGCGCTATACCGTGGACAGCGACGTCGCTGGCTTTGAAGCGGCGCTGCGCCACCATCTCGACGATTCCGGCTTTCCCGAGGTGCTGATCGAGAATCCCAAGATCGGTATGCCGGCCAGCCGCACCAGCCCCGACAACCCCTGGGTCCGCTTCACCCTGGCCTCGAT
>JANXSA010000032.1 GCA_025352915.1 Rhodospirillales bacterium
GAACGGATCGATCGTCGCCGTGACCGGATCGGGCATCAGGCACATGTCGGATTCGTTGATCGCTTTCCAGCCGGCGATCGACGAGCCGTCGAACATCTGGCCTTCGGAGAAGGTGTCTTCCTCGATCATGCTGACGTCGAATGTGACGTGCTGCCATTTGCCGCGCGGATCGGTGAACCGCAGGTCGACATACTCGACCGAGTTCTCCTTCATCATCTCCAACACCTTCGCCACACCGGATTTCTCCGCGCCGGCGCCGGAAGCCTTCTTCGCCATCGTCGTCCACTTTCCCTGTCTGCCGCCCCCCGCGCCTTTGCGGCGGGATGGCGGGTTGGTTGATCGTCTGTCTCGCCCCCGGCTCGCGGGGGTGGGTCGTCACTGCTCGTTGCGGGGCGTCCTAGCCGGGGTGGCGCCGGGATGAAAGGGGAATGTACCCAGGCGTCCCGCTAAATCGCCTCCTCGCCGCGTTCGCCGGTGCGGATGCGCACCACTTCCTCGATCGAGCTGACGAAGATCTTGCCGTCGCCGATGCGTCCGGTGCGCGCCGCGTTGACGATCGCCTCGACCGCACGTTCCACCACGCTGTCCTCGCAGACCACCTCGATCTTCACCTTGGGCAGGAAATCGACCACGTATTCCGCGCCGCGATACAGCTCGGTATGGCCCTTCTGGCGGCCGAAGCCCTTGGCCTCCACCACCGTGATCCCCTGCAAGCCCACTTCGTGCAGCGCCTCCTTCACCTCGTCCAGCTTGAACGGCTTGATGATTGCCTCGATTTTTTTCATGCCTTCGCGTCCCGGTCGTGCCGGGCGCCTCCTCCGTGACCTCGGGACCGCTCATCCCAGACGGCAGGGAGGCGGGAGGACAGGTTTGCATGATGTGTGCCAACCTCCAAATCTCCGCGCTCCCCGGCGGTTGCCCATGTTTCAGGCGTCGCCGGTGCCTCAATTAAGGGCGCATTCTGCCACTCGCGGCGGCAGTCTGCGCCCGCAATTGACCCGCGCGCCGCCGGCCCCATACTGCGCGGCGTTTGTGGATCGCCGGCTGCGGCCGGCAAGGATGAGGTGTGCTTGCCGTGAAGGACTTGAACCACCAGCTCGCCGGACTCGGCACCACCATCTTCACGGTGATGTCCGCCCTGGCCGTCGAGCACGGCTCGATCAATCTCGGCCAGGGTTTCCCCGATACCGACGGCCCCGCCGATGTGCTGAAGGCCGCCGCCGACGCGCTGATGGACGGGCGCAACCAGTACCCGCCGATGACCGGGGTGACCGAGCTGCGCCAAGCCGTGGCGGCAGCCAACAAGCGGTTCTATGGGCTGGAGGTCGATCCCAACACCGAAATTGTCGTCACTTCCGGCGCCACCGAAGCGATCACCGCCAGCCTGATGGCGCTGATCAACCCGGGCGATGAGGTGGTGCTGATCGAGCCGCTGTATGACACCTATGTGCCGGTGGTCCGGCTGCTGGGGGCGATCCCGAAGCTGGTGCGCCTCACCCCGCCGAACTGGGAATTGCCGCGCGCCGAGCTGGCAGCAGCCTTCGGGCCGAAGACCAAGGCGATCATGCTCAACACGCCGATGAACCCGACGGGCAAGATCTTCTCGCGCGCCGAACTCGGCTTCATCGCCGGGCTGTTGCAGAAGCACGACTGCTACGCGGTGTGCGACGAGGTCTATGAGCACCTGGTGTTCGATGGGCTCAAGCACATCCCGCTGATGACCCTGCCGGGGATGCGCGAGCGCTGCCTGCGTATCGGCAGCGCCGGAAAAACGTTTTCGCTGACCGGCTGGAAGATCGGCTATATCACCGCTGACGCGCGGCTGGCGGGCGTGGCCACCAAGGCGCATCAGAACCTGACCTTCACCAGCGCACCCAATTTGCAGCGGGCGGTGGCCGTCGGGTTGGGCAAGGACGATAGCTATTTCGCCGGGCTGGCAGGTGCCCTGGAGGCCAAGCGCGACCTGATGGCCGAGGGGCTGGCGCGGATCGGCTTCAGCGTGCTGCCGACCCATGGCAGCTATTTCATCTCGGCCGATTTCCGGCCGCTGGGCTTCAACGGCGATGACATGGCGTTCTGCCGCTATATCACCGAGCAGGCCAAGGTCACCGCCGTGCCGGTCACCGCGTTCTATGACGCACCGGATGCGCCGACGCATTTCGCCCGCTTCGCCTTCTGCAAGCGCGACGAGGTGTTGCTGGAAGCGCTCGCGCGGCTGGAGAAGCTGTTCGCGCCATTGACGGGGCAGGGGCCCAAGGCGTAAACGCGGCGCTCTGGAATTCGGGGGTGCCCCTCGATGGCGGACGTAGCTCAGCTGGTAGAGCGCCAGGTTGTGGTCTTGGATGTCGCGGGTTCGAGCCCCGTCGTTCGCCCCAGATTTTCCCTCGGTAAGCGGAAGAGTCTTCTTTTTGTGAACAAAAAGAAGCAAAAAAACTTTATTCGTTTGCCTCATCGTGGATACGCGGCATGGCGTTGACGGTTGCTATCGGTGGGCTTGGGGCTATTGGGCTCCAACTGGCGCGGTCGCTTGATCGTGGGATCGATGGGCTGCGGCTGGTGGCGGTCAGTGCGCGGGACAAGGATCGGGCGCGGGGTAATGTCGCCGGGTTCGCGGCACCACCGGCGGTGGTGGAGCTGGATGAGCTGGCGCGCGCCGACATTGTCGTCGAGGCCGCGCCGGCCGCCGTGTTCGAGCAGATCGCCATTCCCGCGCTGAGCGCTGGGCGTATCTTCATCCCCAGTTCGGTCGGCGCGCTTTTGCCGCGGATGCATCTGGTTGAGTTGGCCCGGCAGCATGGGGCGCGGATCGTGGTGCCGACGGGGGCGTTGCTCGGGTTGGATGCGGTGCGGGCGGCGGCGGAGGGGGAGGTCTCTTCCGTTACTATCGAAAGCCGGAAACATCCGCGCGGTTGGGTCGGTGCGCCGTATCTTGTTGCGCACAACATTGACGTGCTTGCGATCAATGCGCCGACGGTGATCTTCGAGGGCAATGCGTATGATGCGGCGGCGGGATTTCCGGCCAATGTGAATGTGGCGGCGGCCCTGGCTTTGGCGGGGATTGGGCCGGAGCGGACGACGGTGCGGCTGTGGGCCGATCCCGGGGTGGATCGCAATATCCACACGATCAAGGTGGAGGCGGCGGCGGCGCGGCTGACGATGACGGTGGAGAACGTGCCGAGCGAGAGCAATCCGCGGACCGGCAAGCTGACGCCGCTGTCGGTTTTGGCGTGTTTGCGCGGGTTGGTCAGCACGCTGAAGATCGGCAGCTAGCGGGCCATGCCGGTCCGCGAGGCCGATCCCTGGCGGGTGCAGTATTTTGCCGATGATTTTTGCCCAGACGGGGTGGAGATCCCGACCGAGGATGCCGATGCCTGGGAATGGAACCCGCGCCATCGCTGGGTCTATGACAAGCTTCGGGTGGCGGAGTCCCAGGGGTTCGAGGCGGCGCCGCATGGGGTGATGCCGGCGGGGTTTCCGGTTTTTTCCAAGCCGATCGTCAATCTGCGTGGGATGGGCGTTGGTAGCCGGGTGATTGGCTCGGCGGACGAATATGCGGCGGCTTGGACGGCTGGGCATTTCTGGATGCGGCTGCTGACCGGCGAGCATGTCAGCAGTGATGTGGCGGTGGTGGATGGGCGGGCGGTCTGGTGGCGGCATGCCACGGGGATTCCTGGGGCGGGCGGGACGTTCGACCGGTGGATTGTTCATGCAGCGGGACGGCCGGGGTTGGAGTCGGCGTGCGGGGCGTGGATTGCGCGGCATCTCGGCGGGTATTCCGGGATGCTGAATTTGGAGACAATTGGGGGCGGGATAATCGAAGTGCATTTGCGGTTTGCCGACCAGTGGCCGGATTTGTATGGCGCGGGGTGGGTGGCGGCGCTGATCCGGCTGTATGCCGAGGGGCGGTGGGTGTTTGACGATGCGCGCCGGCGGGATGGGTATTCGGTGGTGCTGTTCGGGCCGCCGGGGCGGTGCTGGGGGCATCCGCCGGCGGGGTTGGTGGACGAGGTGCGCGGGATGGCGGGGGTGTCGAGCGTGCAGGTGACGTTCCATGCGGGGAAGGCGGCGGCTTTGCATGCGATGCCGCCGGGTGGGTTTCGGCTGGGGATTGTGAATTGCTGGGACCTGGCGGCGGGGCGGGCGGCGCGGGGGCGGCTGGCGGATTGGTTCGGGGTGGTGGCGGAGGGGTGAGTGGGCGTTTGTGTTG
>JANXSA010000080.1 GCA_025352915.1 Rhodospirillales bacterium
CGCCGACATGGATCGCGTCGTGCCCGGTGCGCGCCTGCGCCTCGGCGTTCAGCGTCAACAGCGTCTGGCCACCCTGCGAGGTGATGAAATCGGCCTTCACCTCCACCTTGTTCTGATCGGCAAAGGCGGCAATCTGGCGCCGCATCTCGACGTTGCCGGACGGCACCCAGTGGTCCCACAGGAAGATCGACACCTGTCCGGCGGCGCCAGCGGTGCGTATGTGAACCCACGGAAGCGCCGAGGCGGCGGCGCCGAATTTCAATACCTTGCGGCGGGTTGCGAGATGTGTGGACAGGCGATTCAGAGTCATCCGAATTCGAGCCTCCCTATGGTGCGCTGGCTTGATGCCGGCTGCTGTTCTTGGAATCGGCACGGTAAGACACGAGGGAAGGGGAGAGCGTCCAGCGCATTCTGACCGGCAACGATTGCGACGCGCCCCTGTGGCGCTCAGCCTATGCAGTCCTTGCAAGAAATGCAATGGAGCAATGCAGGGGTGGCAGGTTTCAGGTGATCCCGCGCGCCCGGCCCAGTACCCGCTCGATGAAACGGTCCGTGCTGCCGAGATAGGCGCCCGGCGCCACCAGTGCGGCGATCGCCGCCGCATCCAGCCGCGCCGTCACCGCCGATTCGTGTCCCAGCGCCGCGGCCAGGGTGATGCCGTCGGTCAGCGCGCGGTCGCAGGCATGCTTGACCACATGATGCGCCGCCTCGCGGCCGAGCAGCGGGGCGAGGCCCATCATCACCGCCTCGGCGACGATCAGGCCGCCGGTGAGATCCAGGTTGGCGCGCATCTTCGCGGTATCGACCACCATGCCTTCGGCGATGGCGCGGGCGTGCAGCAGGGCGCCGTGGGCGAGGACGAAGGCTTGGCCGATTGCCAGCGGCTCGGCCTGCCAGGGGCCGGTGGCACGCTCGTGGTCGCCGGCCATGGCACCTTGCATCAGCGGGACCAGGGCCTGGACCGCGCGGGTACTCGCCAGGATGTATTCACTCGCAATCGGGTTGCGCTTCTGCGGCATGGTCGAGGATTGGCCGCGGCCGTGGACATAGGGCTCGGTCAGCTCGGCGACCTCGTTTTGGGCCAGCAGGATGACGTCGGTGGCGATCTTGGCCAGGCTGCCGCAGAGCAGGCCGAGGAAGCCGACGGCTTCGGCCAGGCCGTCGCGGCCGACATGCCAGGGGGCGTCGGGCACGGTGAGGCCGAGCTCGGCGCCGAGGCCCTCCATCACTGCCAGGCCGTGTTCGCCGAGCGAGGCCAGGGTGCCGGCGGCGCCGCCGAATTGCACCGCGCAGGCGCGGGGGGCGAGCTGGTCGAGCCGCTCGACATGGGCGGCCAGGGGCGCGAGCCAGGTGGCCAGTTTGAGCCCGAAGGTGACCGGGAGGGCGTGTTGCAGATGGGTGCGCCCAGCCATCAGCGTGGTGCGATGCGCTGCCGCCTGGGTGGCCAGGGCGCGCACCACGGCGACGAGGTCGGCGCGCAGCAGCGCCAGGCCGTCGCGGACCTGGAGGGAGGTGGCGCTGTCCATGATGTCCTGGGTGGTGGCGCCCCAATGGGTCCAGCCGCCATGCGGGGTGCCAAGGGCATCAACGGCGGCGGACAGGCCGGCGACCAGGCCGACGACGGGGTAGCCGACATTGGCCACACTGGCGCGCATCGCCGCGACATCGAGGTTTTCCACCCGGGCGGCTTCGGTGATGGCGGCGGCGGCTTCGGCGGGGATGATGCCGAGGCGGGCCTGGACGCGGGCGAGGGCGGCTTCGACATCCAGCATGCGCTGGCAGAACGCCATGTCGTCGAACACCGCGCGCATGGCGTCGGAGCCGTAGAGGGCGCCGAAGATCGGGCTGTCGGCGGGGTTGACGGGCATGGCGGGGACCTCCGAGTTTGCAGCGGAGGTGCCGCAGGCTCAGGCGGCGCGCAAGAGCCGGGCTTTGGCGGCGACGATCTCAGGGGTATCGCCGGGCTTGTAGATGGATGAACCGATGCCGAATCCGGCCGCCCCGGCGGCGCGCCAGGCGGCGATGTTGCCGGCATCGATGCCACCGACCGGCAGCACCGCGGTGCCCGTCGGCAGCACCGCGCGCAGCGACTTGAGCACGGCGGGGCTCGCGGCCTCGGCCGGGAACAGCTTCAGCCCGTCGGCGCCGGCGGCGAGCATTTCGAACGCCTCGGTGGGGGTGAAGAAGCCGGGCACCGCGAGCATGGCGCGCGATTTTGCCGCGCGCACCACGGCGGGGTCGGCATGGGGCAGCACCACCAGGCGGCCACCGGCATCGGCGACGGCTGCCACCTGGGCCGCCGACATCACCGTGCCCGCCCCGATCAGCAGCCGGCCGGCGAAGCGTGCGGCCAGGCGGCGGATGCTCTCGATCGGGTCCGGCGAGTTCAGCGGCACCTCGATCGCGGCGAACCCGGCCTCGGCCAGCACTTCGCCGATCGCCACCACGGCGTCTGGCGTCACCCCGCGCAGGATCGCGACGAGGTCGCAGCGGGTGAGGTAGTCGGTCAGTTCCATTGAGCCTGCTCCCCGATCAGCGCCAGCCCGGCGGCCGCGGCATCCAGCGCGGGCATCTGCGCCGTGCCGCCGCATTGCGTGATCGCCGCGGCGTAGAGCCCGATCAGCGCCGCGTCGCCGGCCAGCCGGACTGTGCCCGCCGGCGGCATGGCCGCGCGCACCTCGTGGCCGATCAACAGGCCGGACAGGAAACCGGCGCTCGCGGCCTCGGTCAGTTCACCGAACAGCCCCAGCGTGCGGACCCCGAACAGATGGTGCAGCAAATGCCCGGCATCGCCCGAGCGCGCCACGCCGCGGCGAAAGCCCTCGGGGTCGATCGCGGCGCCGGTCATCATCCGGCCGAGGATGGTGGCGTCGCGCAGGGCGGCGAAGGCCTCGCCGGTGAAATAGGTGGCGAAGCCGGCGATCCGCCCGCCGGCCAGCCGGGCCCATTTGGTGTGGCTGCCGGGCATGCAGACGAGGCCGTCGCCGTTGAGGGGGGCCATCAGGCCGATCAGCTTGGTTTCCTCGCCGCGCATCACCTCGGGCGTGCCGGCGGAGTCGCGGGCGGACAGGCCGGGGATGAGCTTTACCTGCGCCTCGGCAAACGGCACCTCGATCAGCGCCGCGGCGATATCGGCCGGGCTGGCGGGGCAGGGCAGGTAGGGCGCCTCGACCCAGCCCTGGCGGCTGCCGACCATGCCGCACAGCAGCACGTGGCGTTCGCCGTCGCGCAGCCAGGGGCCGGCGGCGTCCAGCAGGGCGGCCGGGAAACCGCCGGGTGCCACCTTGGTGATGCCATTGGCCGACGCCACCTGGTCGCGCACCTCGCCGTGCCGGTCGAGGCGATAGGCGCGCAGGTTGCTGGTGCCCCAATCCACCGCGATCATGTTTTCCGTCCCGTGCTGTCCATCGGGTGTTTCAGCCACTGTTCCGGCCCGGCTGCAACCCCGGCGGTGCGGCGGTCCAGGGGGCGGTCCAGGGGGCGGTTCAGAACGTCAGACTCAGCAGGATTTCCAGCAGCCGGCCGGCCAGGCCGGTGAAAACGGCGATGATCGTCGCGGCCAGGGTGCCAATCACCACGGCGTATTCAACCGAGACGACGCCGCGCCGGGCGTGCGCGAAGCAATACGATACAAACTGATACATGCGGCTGACGAAATGCTTACAGCCCCGCCGGACCGCGGTTTTGGCCATGTCTACGATGCGTTGGACGAATTCCCGCCGATTGGGCTGTATTTTTGCCCGCGCGTACCCCATATAGCGGCCCTCGGCGCTTTTCGTCCTGGGCTGACCGCCACTTGCACGCAGCACTTTCGCATCGGTTCTCTCCCTAGCTTCGAAAATCAATCCCGGCCCGCAATGTGTGTGGGGCGCCGGATCTAGGAGACTTGCGATGGCGACTGGTACGGTAAAGTGGTTCAACACCACCAAAGGCTACGGCTTCATTCAGCCCGACGATGGCTCGAAGGACGTCTTCGTGCACATCTCGGCGGTGGAGCGCGCGGGCATCACGTTGAAGGAAGGCCAAAAGGTTGGCTACGACATTGAGCGTGGCCAGCAGGGCAAGACTTCGGCGGTCAACCTGAAGGCGAGCTGAACAGGGCGCGGGCAATGGCCGCGGCGCCCCGCAAATTCGCTGTCGGCGACCGGGTGGAGCTCTCCCCCGGTCGTCTCGACGCCAATGTCCCCGCTGGCACCTATACGATCTCCCGGCTAATGCCGCGCGAGGGCATCGACTACCAATACCGGCTGAAGCATTCGCGCGACAGCCATGAGCGGGTGGCGAGCGAAACCCAGCTGCGCCGCAGCTAAGGCCATACACCCAGCTGCGCCGCAGCTTAGGCCATCCACAATGATCGCCCGGTTCCGACCGGCCGGCCTATAGAAGGACCTGAACCACATGGGCGCCGTTATGCGCCGATCGGGTCAGGCAATGAGGACCATGGCATTCAAGGTCAACTATAACCAGCAGCGCGCCGAACGCGATCGCGCCAAGGCGGCGAAGAAAGAAGCCAAGCTGCGCGAGCAGGAGGCCGAACTCATGCGTCGTCGCAACGGTCCACAGCCGGGCGACGAAGCGGCACCCGTGCCCGAGGGCGATGCACCGGTGGAGGTGACCCCCAATGGCACCCCCTAGGCGCAAGATTGAAACCACCTTTATCGCCTTCGACGTGGCCTATGTCGACGGCACCCGCAGCTCCAACCGTCGCGTTCCGGCCACTGCGCTGACCGGGCTGGATGGCGACGAGCCGGCCAAGGCGATCATCGAGGCGCAGGACCGCGAGATCGGCCTTGCTTCCGGCCGGCCGCGTCCGGATATCCGTGGGATTTCGCGCAGCGCGGCCAAGGGCTGACCAGGCCGCGTGCTGGGAGCCGCTCAACCGGCATTCGCGTTGCGCTCATAATAGACGAAATCATGCACCTGCCCGGCAAACCGGCGGCTGTAGCCCCGCGTTAGCACCCAGCCCGCGCGCTCGTAGAACCGGCGCGCGGCGTGGTTGGCGCGGAAACACTCCAGGCTGCATGTCCCACGCGCGACCGCCTCGGCCAGCAACGCCCGTCCGGCGCCGCTGCCCTGTGCGGCCGGGTCGATGAACAGCATATCCAGGTGGTGCGCGCTCACCAGCGAGAATCCCGCGATCCGGCCGGCGATCTCGGCGAGGCGCAGCCGCTCCAGGCTGGCGCTGAAACGCGGTTCGAACGACGCCGAGTCCCGTCGCGCCAATTCGCCGGCATCCAGGATTGTCGCGAAGGCCGCGCGATAGGACGTGCTGGCCATTTCGGCCAGGCCGGCGACATCGCCCGCCACCGCTGGCCGCACGATCACGGATTCCCCCGCAGACGCGGGTCCAGTGTATCGC
>JANXSA010000118.1 GCA_025352915.1 Rhodospirillales bacterium
CGGCCTCGTGCTGGTTCACCTGTTCGGGACTGGGTGCACGATCTTCGTTGCCGAACAGGCCGAGCAGCGGGCAGGAGAGATCCTTCGTCATGTCGATCGGTGCGACCGGCGTTTTGGCGTTGAGCTCCTCCTTGCCCATCACCACGCGGCCACCCCACAGGTCGACGACTGCATCGACGTCCTTCTTCTGGCAGGCATAGATGAAGGCGTGCCGGCCGCCCGAGCAGGAGCCGAAAAGTCCGACCTTGCCGTTGTGCCCGGATTGCGCGCGTATCCACTTCACGGCCGCCGCCGTGTCGCCGACCATCTGGGAATCGGCAATGCCGCCGTCGGCGCGCACCTTGGCCGCGACGTCGTCCGGATTGCCGTCGCTGCCGCCGCCCTCGCGCTGGTAGAGATTGGCGCAGATCGCCATGTAGCCATGGTGAGCAAAACGCCGCGTCGTCTCGATGTAGAACTCGCTCCAGCCCGGCAGATGATGGATCAGCACCACCCCGGGATGCGGCCCTGGCCCCGATGGCCGCGCCACATAGGCGGTGATCGGCGTGCCGCCATGGCCATTGATGGTCACGTTCTCACAGGTCATGCCGCGGTAGAATGCCATTGGTCGTCCTCCCGGAAATTCGCTCATCGGCTGTTGTGCGCCGGCGCAGTGCCGCGAGTATTCGACGATCGCGCAGGAGGCGCAACAATGGACGCCGGCGGCAGGACAATGAACCGAAGCCGGCGCGGCGACGTGCCGGCGGTGACGGCGCAATGCGTGTGCGGCGCGGTCCGGCTGGAGATGCAGGTCCCGGCATTCTGGGCCTGGCACGACCATCCCCCGCGCCCTGTTCGACCTGCGCACCGGGCGCGAACCGCGCTACCACATCGCCCCCAATGAGGCGCCGGAATGGGCCTATCGCGGCGAGAAGCTGGGACCGCTCAAGGGCTACCCCGGCGTGCTCTGGACCGGCCCGGCGCGCAAGAAACCCACGGCCGGCGGTTCGCCATGGGAACCGCCGCCGTGACCGGTGCCCGTACTATCCGGCCTTCGACTTGCGGATGATCTCGGCCCAGCGGTCGAGCACGGGCAGGATCGTGTCCTCCTTTTCCGAGTCCAGCATCACCACCGTGCGGCTGACGCCGAGCTCGCCCTGGCGGCGGATGGCATCGAAGTCCTCCTTCGCGCCGAAGGCCGAGATCGGCACTTCGGCCGGATCGCGCCCGGCTTCGGCGGCCATCTGCTTGAACGCCCGCAGCCCGTCGTCGATCGGCGCCCGCCCGGCAACCGGGATCCAGCCATTGCCATAGCGCAGCGCCCGGCGCGCACCTTGCGGAAAGGCGCCGCCGACAATGATCGGCGGATGCGGCTTCGTCACCGGCTTCGGCCACGCCATCATCTCGTCGAAATTCACGAACTCGCCGTGATACTCGGCCTTCGACTTGGTCCAGATCAGCTTCATCGCCTCGATCCGCTCACGCACCAGCTTGGCGCGGGTGGCATAGACGGTACCGTGGTTTTCCATCTCGTCTTGGTTCCAGCCGATGCCGATACCGAACAGGAAGCGGCCTTCGCTGACCTGGTCGATCGAGGCCACCAGCTTGGCGGTCTGGATCGGGTCGCGCTGGTTCACCAGGCAGACTCCGGTGCCGATCTTGAGGTGCTTGGTGGCCGCCGCCGCCGCGGCGAGGGTGACGAACGGGTCCATGGCGTCGTAATAGCGCTTCGGCAGGTCACCGCCGCCCGGGAAGGGCGTGCGCCGCGAGGTTGGGATGTGCGAGTGCTCGGGCGCCCAGACGGACTCGAAGCCGCGCTCCTCCAGCGCCCGGCCGAGGGCCACCGGCGTCATGGAGTAGTCCGTGAAGAACATTGATGCGCCGAAATCCATGGTCATTCCCCCTGGGTGTTGCCCCATGATACAGCCTCTGGCGAACACTGCGAGAGGCATCGATGCTGACTCCCGACATGCGCGCGTTCCTGCTGTCCCGCCGGATCGCGCACCTGGCCACCGCCAACGCCCAGGCAGTGCCGCATGTAGTGCCGGTGTGCTTCGCGCTGGCGGCCGCAACCGCCTACATCACCATCGACGCCAAGCCGAAATCCGGCCGCAAGCTGCGCCGCCTGGCCAACCTCGCCGCCAACCCGGCCTGTTGCCTGATCGCCGACCGCTACGACGAGGACTGGACCCGGCTCGGCTGGGTCATGTTGCACGGCCTGGCTGACATCCTGGCAGCCGGCGCCGAGCACGACATTGCGCAAGACCTGCTGCGCGCGCGCTACCCGCAGTATCGCGCCATGAGCCTCGCCTCCCTGCCAGTGATCGCGCTGCGCATCGAACGCGCCACGCAATGGGGCGACCTCACCCCAGCGCCATGATAGGCTCCTCTCAAATTCGAGGAGGGAGAGCACCATGAACACGCTGCGCGGCAACCAAGGCCCCCGCTACCGCCATCAGCCCGGCGAGTCCGCCCCGTACGAAACCATCACGGTGGAAAAACTGACCCCGATCATCGGGGCCGAGATCGCCGGCGTCGACCTCTCCCGCCCGCTCGGAAACCAGCAATTCGACGAAATCCACCGCGCCCTGGCCGAAAACCTGGTGATCTTCTTCCGCGACCAGAATCTCACCCCCGAACAGCACCTCGCCTTCGGGCAACTCTTCGGCGAACTACACATCCACCCCGCCGCCCCGCACGAGCCCGGCCTGCCAGCACTGATGAAAATCCACGCCGACCGCAACTCCTCGCGCGCCAACGGCGAAGGCTGGCATAGCGACGTCTCCTGCGACGAGGCCCCGCCAATGGGCTCCATCCTCTACATCAAGCAATGCCCGCCAAACGGCGGCGACACCCTGTTCGCCAGCATGTACGCCGCCTACGAAGCCCTGTCCGATCGCATGAAAACGTATCTGGAGGGCCTCACCGCCATCCATGACGGCGAACAGGTCTATCGCGGCACCTACGCCAATCTCGGCGTCGCCGACCGCCCGGTCTACCCGCGCGCCGAGCACCCCATCGTGCGCACCCACCCGGTCACCGGCCGAAAGGCGCTCTACGTCAACCGCGGCTTCACCCGCAACATCGCCGGCCTCCCCGCCGACGAAAGTGCCGCGATCCTGGGCTATCTCTACGACCACATGGAAA
>JANXSA010000200.1 GCA_025352915.1 Rhodospirillales bacterium
GCCGAGGGCCGCACCGCGCCGGGGCAGGTCGAGATCGTGGTGGCCACCGGCAGCCCGGAACAGGTGGTGGCCGAGGCGGCGGCGCGGCAGCATGCCGAACTGGTGGTGGCCGGCACGCTCGGCATGGGCGGGGTGGCGAGCCTGTTGCTCGGCAGCACCGCCGAGGCGCTGCTGGCCATCCTGCCCTGCGATGTGCTGGCGGTCAGGTCACCCGATTAGACCCGGGCATACTCAATCCGCCGGGCCAGCCAGCAGCCCATCTGCAACCCGGTGACGCGACCGGCTTCACGGCGGAATGACAGCGTCCAGTCGCCGGGGGCGGAGAAGTCCAGCGAGCGCGGGCAGGGCATCAGCCAAATGTCGGTGGCGTAAGGGACCAGTGGCACCATCGCGCCTTCCCCCAGTTCGCCCGAGCAGGCGGCGTAAAGCGTGCCGCCGGTTTCCGCCAATGTGATGGCGGCACCGTACTCGGCCGAGCGATAGGTGCCGGCGACGTCCATCGCGGCGGTGCCCGCGACGGGCTCCAGCAGGGTGTCGATGTTGTCGGTGCCGCGGATCATGCGAATGCGGGTGCCCTCGGGCTTCAGGCGGAGCGGGCCGGCGGCGTGGTCGCCTTCGGCGGTGGGGGCGAGGGTTTCGGGATGGCCGGCGAAGTGCAGCGTGGCCTGGCCGTTCGCCATGGCGTCGATGCGGGCGGCGAGGCCGGTTTCGGGGTCGAGGTATTTGCCCGCCCAAGCGATCTGTGGGCCGGTGGCCATGGCGGGGATGTCCTGGCCGAGGGCAGCGGCGAAAAGCTGGGCGGCGGCGGCGCGGGGGTCTTCCATGTGGTTGAACAGCACCACCACCGAGATGCGCTCGGCCGGCGCGTAAAAGCGGAAACTGCGCCAGCCGCGGAGGCCGCCGCCATGGCCGACGATGTACCGGCCCAGCAGGTTGCCGCGGGACAGGCCCCAGCCGTAGCCGGCCGTCGCACCATTGGCGAAGGCGACCGGGACGGAGAGGCGGGCGTGGATTGATTCCGGGTTGTCCCGTGTGGCGTCGATGTGGCGTTCCCAGGCGATCAGGTCGTCCAGGCTTGCCGATACCCCGGCATCGCCGGTCCAGGTGATGCGGTTTACCGCGGGACGGAACCCCTCGGCCTGGGAGCCTTCGTAACCCACGGTGAAGCCGGGCACTTGCGAGGTATCGGCATTGAGCCGGGCGGTTGGCATTCCGGCGCGGTCGAAGATTTCTCCGCGCATCAGTTCGGCCAGGGAGCGTCCGGCGCGTTCGGCGATCATGTCGCCGAGGAGGCGGAAATTGTGGTTGCAGTAGGCGTAGCTTGTGCCGGGGGTGAATTGCAGCGTTTCGGTACGGTCGACCAGGCGGCGGGCCTGGGCTTCGGTGAACGGGGCTTCGACCGGGGAACCGGCCAGGGCGGTCAGGGCCCAGTAGTCGCGCAGGCCGGACTGGTTGTGGGCCAACAGGGTGGCGGTTGGGCGTTCGGCCATGCGCGACAAGCGGGCGGCGAGTTGCGGTTCCAGGACATCGGGGGTTCGGTCGAGATCGGTGGTCAGGAGGGTGGTGGCGCAGGTGAATTGTTTGGAGATCGAGCAGATCAGGAACATCGTTGCGGGGGTGAATGGGAGGCGGCGTTCGAGGTCGGCGTAGCCCCAGGCGTGGCGGGCCATGATTTGGCCGTCCTTGAGCACGGCGACGGCACCACCGGCGCCTTGGAAACGCATGGGCAGGGCGGCGAGGGCGTGGTCGAGGGTTTCGGGCATGGGGCGGCCTTTCGGGAGCGGATTTGGGCGGAGTGTAGCAGCGCCAGACTGTAGCAGCCCTTGGCGGTTCTGTTAGGGTTGGGTGATCGGTGGGGGTGGATCATGGCGGATGCGTTGGGGACGAGTACGGGAGTGGCCGGGGGGTTTCCCGATGCAGGGCTGCGGGGACGGTGCACGCGGTTTCTGGGCGGGCATGGGCAGGAGACGGCGAGGGGGTGGGTGGCGCGTTTGGCGGCGTCGCCGGTGTTGGACCAGGCGTTGGATGTGTATTCCGATGGGCCGGCGATGAAGCAGTTGGAACAGGAGACGGCGGTGTTGCTGGGTAAGCCGGCCGGGATGTTCTTTGCCAAGGGGATCACGGCGCAACAGGCGGCTTTGCTGGTGCATTGCCAGGCGACCAACCGGCGCACCGTGGCGTTGCATCCGTCGAGCCATTTCGCGATGGATGAACACGATACGTTGGATCGTCTGGCCGGGTTGGTGTCGTTGCGGTTGGGGAGTGATATCCGGCATTTCTCGGCGGCTGATCTGGAGCGGGCCGGGGAGGGGTTGGGGTGTGTGACGATGGAGGTGCCGTTGCGAAGGGCGGGTTTTTTGGCGCCGTCGTGGGATGATCTCGTTGGCGTGTCGACCTGGTGCCGGTCTCGCAATATTCCCTTTCATCTGGATGGTGCCCGGCTTTGGGAGGTGGCGCCGCATTATGGGCGGAGTTTGCAGGAGATTTCGGCGTTGGCGGACAGCGTCTATGTCAGTTTCTACAAGGGGCTTGGCGGCATGGGCGGGTGTGTGTTGGCGGGGTCGCCGGGGTTGGTGGCCGGTGCCCGGCCGTGGCGGAATCGTTTTGGTGGCGATATGCCGACGATCTTTCCCTATGTGCTGACGGGGTTGGAGGGGTTGCGGCTGCATCTGCCGCGGATGGGCGAGTATTATCGCCATGCCTGTGCGATTGCGCAGGCGGTGGCGGCGACGCCGGGGCTGCGGGTGCGGCCGGGGGTGCCGCATGGCAATTCGTTCCAGGTGCATTTCGCAGCACCGCGCGCCGTGGTGGAGGCGGCGGCGACGCGGTTGGCGGAGCGGGACGGGGTTTGGCTGGTCAATCGGGTGGTGGATACGGGGTGGGCGGGGGAGTGTTTTGTCGAGATCGTGGTGGGGGCGGCGACGGGTGAGTGGGGGGCCGACGAGGTGGCGACGGCGTTGGGCGGGTTGGTTGGGTAAGGGG
>JANXSA010000259.1 GCA_025352915.1 Rhodospirillales bacterium
GCGGCGATCAGGAGCAGGAGCGGGGCGAGGACGGAATCCAGGCGTGCGGAGAACAGGACCGCCGGGTGGGCCGGGTCAGGCGTATCGAAGGCGGGGAGAGCCGGGATGTAGTTCATTTTTTGTTCTATACAGCGGAGAGCCCTCGCCTTTCTTGCCTTAGCCTTCTGCCAATGGCTCCCGGCTCGCCCTAACCCGGTCTACTCGGCGGCCGTCCATGGCGGCAACCTCGAAAAGCCAGCCGCCGAAGACGATGCGGTCGCCTTCGCGGGGGACGCGGCGGAGGAGGGCGAGGACCAGGCCGGCGAGGGTGTGGTAGGTGCCAGGGGAGGGCAGGGCGGGCAGCCCTAGGCGGGCTTTGACTTCGTCGACGGGCATCATGCCGTCGAGGATGAGGGCGGATTCGTCGGTTTCGGTGCCGCGGTCCGGCGCGGGGGCGGCGCTGTCGGGGTCGCCGACGATGGCCTCCAGGAGATCGTGGGCGGTCACCAGGCCTTCGAAGCTGCCGTATTCGTCCATCACCAGGGCCATTCCCAGGTCGTCGGCGCGGAGGCGTTCTAGGGCATCGAGGGCGGTGACCGTGTCGGGCATGACGATGGGCTGGCGCAGGCTGTCGGCGATGGAGAAGGGGCGGCCGTCGAGGACGGTGTCGAGGATGGCTTTGGCCTGGACGACGCCGACGACGTTGTCGATCGAGCCGCGGGCGACGACGAAGCGGGAGCGCGGGCGTTGTTTTAGGGCGGCGGCGATTTCGGCCTGGGTGTCGGTGATGTCGATCCAGGCGACGTCGTGGCGCGGGGTCATGATGGCGCGGACGGGTTTGTCGGCCAGGCGCAGGACGCGCTCGATCATGTCGCGTTCTTCGGTTTCGAGCACGCCGGTTTGTTCGCCTTCGACGAGGAGAGCCTTGATTTCTTCTTCGGAGACGGTTTGCTGGCTGGTGCGGTGGATGCCGAGGAGGCGCATCAGGGCGCGCGAGGAGAGGCCGAGGAGCAGGACCAGGGGGGTGGCGATGCGGGCGAGGAGTTCGAGCGGGGCGGCGGCGGCGGCGGCGAGGCGTTCGGGGTTTTGCAGGGCGATCTGCTTGGGGACGAGTTCGCCGATGACCAGGGTGAAATATGTGATGACGACGACGACGACAGTGATGGCGAGGGTGTCGGCGTAAGGGGCGAGGCCGGGGATGGCGGCGAGGGTGGGGGCGAGAGTGGTGGCGAGGCGGGCGCCGCCGAAGGCGCCGGAGAGGATGCCGATGAGGGTGAGGCCGACCTGGATGGCGGGGAGGAAGCGCTGGGGGTCTTCGGCGAGCAGGCGGGCGCGGCGGGCGCCGCGGAGGCCTTGGGTTTCCAGGATGGCGAGGCGGTTTCGGTTGGACGAGACGAGCGCCATTTCGCTCAGCGCGAACAGGCCGTTCAGCGCGATCAGCAGGATGATGATGATGATGTCGACGGCGGCGTCCATTGGGCGGGTTCTATACATGAAACCGGGGTTTGGCCCAATGCGGGGAATTGGGATGTTTGTGGTTGGGTGGGATTTTGTCGAAAAAAATGTTATTGATTTCGATAAATGGCTTTTCTTGGCGAATTTACCTGTTATTAATATCGCATCTCAGGGAGGCTCATCCGATGGACGACCATCACAGCGCGCAGGTCATTGCGTTTCCCCGCCGGATTCACGGCGAGGTTGCGCCGGACGACGAGGCGGGCGAGCGGTTGCGGCGGGCGTTGCGGGCGCTGGAGGAAGCGGTGGCGAAGCAGCGGACGGCGGTGGCGCAGTGGCGCGGGGCGCTGAGCGAGCTTGGCGGCAGTGTTGGCACGCTGCATGCGACGATGCAGGGGTATGACGCCACGCTGGGCGAATTGCGCGGGCGGGTGGATGCGGTGACGGCCGACGCCAGGATGTTGGAAGCCTGGGCAGATGCGGCGGCGGCGGTTGCCGGCACGATGTCTCAGGAGAAGTAGGCGTCTCAGGAGAAGTAGGCGTTGACCTCCGCACTTGGCAGGGCGGTGTCGATGTAGGTGAGGTTGCCGGTTTGCTGGACTTCGCGGGCGGCCAGGATCAGGCCGGACATGGCGGCGCGGTAAAGCGAGGTGGCCAGGCTGATGCGGCGGACGCCGGCGGCGGCGAGGGCCGGGACGGTGTGCGAGCGGTTCGGGATGCCGGCCATGAAGTTGAACGGTTTTTTCAGGGCGGCGCAGATGGTGCGGATTTGCGCCAGCTCGGTGACGCCGGGGGCCATCAGGACGTCGGCGCCGGCGGCTTCGTAGGCCTGGAGGCGGCGGATGGTTTCGGCGAGGTCGGTTTGGCCGCGCAGGTGGCCTTCGGCGCGGGCGGTCAGGACGAAGCCGGTGCCGGCGGTGGCCTGGACGGCGGCGGCGACGCGGGCGACGGCATGGGCGAATTCGTAGATCGGTTGGGCGGGGTTGCCGCTGGCATCCTCGATCGAGGCGCCGGCCAGGCCGGTTTCAACGGCGCGGCGATAGGTTTCGGCGGCGTCGGCGGGGGCGTCGGCGAAGCCTTTTTCGAGATCGGCGGAGACCGGCAGGGTGGTGGCGTCGACGATGATGCGGGCGTCGGCGAGGGCTTCGTCGCGGGAAATTTGACCGTCGCGGCGGCCGCGGATGCCGGCGGAGGCGCCGGAGGAGGTGGCGAGCGCGGGGAAGCCCATGCCTGCGAGGATTTTGGCTGAGCCGGCGTCCCAGGCATTGGCGATGATGAAGGCGGGGCCGGCGTGGAGCGCGCGGAAGATTGCGATTTTTTCTTGTTGCGTGGCCATGGCGTGATCCTCCGGTTGGTGTGCCAGGGTGGCGGGGGTGGCGGGATTTGGCAAAGGCCAACGCCTGGCGCGGCGGGTAGACCAATGGCTTGTCCGGTGGGCGGGGCGTGGTATCGGTGCGGGCGGAGGGTCCCCTATGACGAAGTCCGAGATGATGGCGGCGTTGCGTGCGGCGCGGGTGGTGCCGGTGGTGCGGACCAGTACGGCGGCGCATGCGGCGACGGCGGTGGGGTGGTTGCGGGATGCGGGGATTCGGATTTTCGAGCTGACGATGACGATCCCGGATGCGCCGGCGTTGATCCGGGAGTTGGCGCAGGATCGGGATTTATTGGTGGGGGCGGGGACGGTTTCGGATGCGGCGACGGCGGAGCGGTGTTTGGCGGCGGGGGCACGGTTCATTGTGGCGCCGTGGACCGATCCGGCGCTGGTGGGGCCATGCCGGGCGGCGGGGGCGTTGCTGATGCTGGGGGCTTTGACGCCCAGCGAGGTGCGGGGGGCGTTGGCGGCGGGGGCGGATGTGGTGAAGATTTTTCCGGCGGCTTCGGTGGGTGGGCCGGGGCATATCCGGGCGTTGGTGAGTGTGTTTCCGGGGGTGGCGTTTTGTCCGACCGGGGGGCTGGAGCCGGGGAATGTGGCGGCGTACCTGGCGGCGGGGGCGGCGTTTGTGGGGATGGGCGGGGCGTTGGTGGATGAGCGGCGGATTGCTGCGGGGGATCGCGGGGCGATTGTGGCGGCGGCGCGGGCGATCATGCTGTGAGCGTGGATATCGTCTGCATGGGGGAGCCGTTGCTGGAGTTCAACCAGCAGCCGGACAGCAAGCTGTATCTGGAGGGGTTTGGCGGGGATACTTCGAACGCGGCGGTGGCGGCGGCGCGGCAGGGGGCTTCGGTTGGGTATTTGACGGCGGTTGGGGAGGATGTGGCGGGGGAGCGGTTCCTGGGGTTATGGCGGGACGAGGGGATCGATGTTTCGGCGGTGCGGCGGTCGGCGGAGCGGGCGACGGCGGTGTATTTTGTGACGCATTCGGCGGCGGGGCATGCGTTTTTGTATTACCGCAAGGATTCGGCGGCGGCTGGATATGGGCCGGGCGATGTCGATGCCGGCCTGATCGCGCAGGCAAAAGTTTTCTATGCCTCTGGGGTCAGCCAGGGGATTTCGGCCAGTGCGGCGGATGCGGTGTTTCATGCGATGGCGGTGGCGCGGGCGGCCGGGGTGACGGTGGCGTATGACACCAATTACCGGCCGCGCTTGTGGCCGGCGGTGCGGGCGGCGGCGGTGATCCATGCGGCGGTCGGAATGGCGGATATCGCGTTTCCCGGGATGGAGGATGCGCTGGCGCTGACCGGACTGTCCGAGCCGGATGCGATTGCGGATTTCTATCTGCGGATGGGGCCGCGGCTGGTGGTGCTGAAGATGGGGGCGGCGGGGGCGCTGTTGGCGACGCCGGGGACGCGGTTGGTGATCCCCGCATTTCCCTGTGCGGCGGTGGATGCGACCGGGGCGGGGGATGCGTTTTGCGGCAGTTTCCTGGCGCGGATCGTGGCGGGGGATACGGCGGAGGCGGCGGCGCGCTATGCGGCGGTGGCGGCAGCGTTGAAATGCGAGGGGTTCGGGGCGGTGGCGCCGATCCCACGGGCAGAGCAAGTACGGGAGGCGATGGCAGCGCGATGCTAGTCACGGAACGGCTGATGCTGCGGGCCTGGTGGGATGATGACTGGGAGCGGATGGCGGCGATCAATGCCGACCCGGCGGTGATGCGGTTTGTCGGGGGCGTGCAGGACCGGGCGGAGTCCGATCGCACCATGGCGCGGATGCTGGTCAAGACGATGAATGACGGGTTCGGGCCCTGGGCAGTGGAGGCGCCGCGGATTGCGCCGCTGATCGGGCGGGTGGGGGCGCGGCGGGTCAAGGAGGGGCTGCCCTGTGCGCCGTGTGTCGAGTTGGTCTGGCGGATCGGCAAGGAATGGCAGGGGCAGGGCTTTGCGACCGAGGCGGCGCGGGCGGCGGTTTCCGACCTGTTCGAGGTGCATGGGGTGCCGGAGCTGGTGGCGGTGACGGCGGTGGGCAACGAGGCGTCGCGCCGGGTGATGGAGAAGCTGGGGATGACTTGCGATCCGGCGGAGGATTTCGATCACCCGCTGGTGCCGGCCGGTGATCCGTTGGCGCGGCATGTGTTGTATCGGCTGCAGCGGCCGGTGGGGGGCGTCCCGATCTGGCGGCGCTGATTATGCGCGTTCGCCGGTCGCGGCCCAGGTGACGGCGGCGATGACCACGGCGCCGCCGATCAGGGTCAGCGTGCCAGGGTTCTCGGCGAAGACCAGCCAGACCCAGAGGGGCGCGAGGACGGCTTCCAGCACCGAGATCAGGCCGGCATCGGCGGACGGGATCAGGCGGATGCCGGTGGTGAACATGATCAGGGCGAGACCCATCTGGAAGATGCCGAAGACGGCGAGCAGGGCCATGTCGGGAGCCGACACCTGGAACTTTGCCATTGGCGCGCTGACGATGGCGACGATGATGACGCCGAGGAGGGTGGCTTCGGTGGTGGGGACGTGGCGCTCGGCGCGGGCGAGGACGACGGTCAGCGCGTACGTCAGGCCCATCGCCGCCGAGATGATGTTGCCCCAGAAGCGGCCGGCATCGCCGGAGGTGGATACGATCAGGCCGACGCCGAGCATGGAGAATGCGATGGCGATGGCGGTGCGGCGGGCAACGCGCTCGCGTAGGAAAAGCCAGGCCAGGACGGCGGCAAACAGCGGGGCGGCGGCCTGGAACACCAGCACGGCGGCGACCGTGGTCAGCGCCAGCGCGTTGATGAAGCAGATCATCGAGATGGCGAAGCACAGCGCCATGGCGGTGCCGGCGCGGCCGAGGCGGGCGAAGCCCTGGAACATCGCGCTGCCGTCGCGCACGGCGAGATAGGCCAGCAGGCTGCCAGCGGCGAAGACCGAGCGCCAGAACAGGGTGGTCCAGGGATCGACATCAACCCAGCGGGCGAGCACGCCGGCGCTGCTCCAGACCACGATGGCGGCGGTGACGAGCAGGGCGCCGCGGCGGTAGTCGGCGCGGGTGGTGGCTGACATCTTGTTTCCGATCGAAGGAAGAAGTCTTCTTTTTGTGAACAAAAAGAAGCAAAAAAACTTCATCCATCAGCAAGCGGATAAAAGTTTTTTGCTTCTTTTTTTCAAAAAAGAAGGGCTTGCTTTTGCCTTACCGCCACGGCTCGATCAACACCTTGGCGTGTTGCTCCGGGCTGGCGAGATCGGCGAAGGCTTGCTTCACCCCGTCCAGCCCGACGCGGCCGGTGATCAGCGGGGCCACGTCGATGCGGCCCTCGGCCATGTAGCCCAGCGTGTCGGCGAATTCCTGGGCGGTGTAGGCGAGCACGAATTGCAGGTCGAGTTGCTTGACGATGCCGAAGAACGGCTCGAATTCGTCGGTTTGCATGCAGACGCCGACGACGACGATGCGGGCGCCGGCGGGCGCGCCCTCCATGATGGCGTTCAGCACGCCGGGGACGCCGACGCATTCGAAGATCAGCGCCGGGCGGCGCTGCGGGCCGATGCCGAACAGGGCGGCATGGCGGCTGGGGTTGAAGCCGGCGGGGGTGATTGAGTCGTTCAGGACCGCGTATGGCGAAGTGGTGCGCGGGTTGATGGCGATGTCGGCACCCATGCGCAGGGCCAGGGCGCGGCGGGCGGCGGAGTAATCGGAGGCGATGATCGGGCCGGCGCCGCGCATCTTCAGGGCGGCGATGACGGCCAGGCCGATCGGGCCGCAGCCAATGACCATGGCGACCTCGTTACCGGTGAGGCGGGCATAGTTGACGGCGTGGACGCCGACGGCGATCGGTTCGACCAAGGCGGCGTGGTCGGGGTTCATGCCGGCGGGAACGGGCAGGAGCATGCGCTCGGATAGCGGCATGTATTCGGCGAAGGCGCCGGGCTGGTCGGGGTTGTAGCCGAGGCCGATGACCTCGGTGCCGGCGATGGTCAGCGGCATCGAGGTGACCATGGTGCCGGGGGCGAAACGGCCGGTGGTGCCCGGTCCGTTCTGGACAATCTCGGCGACGAATTCATGGCCGAAGACGAGGTCACGGTCGGCCACGATGTTCCAGCGGGCGCCGCCGCGCTTGGCCAGGGCGGCGAATTGCTCGGGGAATTTCGCGGCGTGCAGGTCCGAGCCGCAGATGCCGCAGGCGCGGGTGCGCACCAGCACCTGGCCGTCGGCCAGCACGGGATCCGGAATTATGTCGACGACCAGATCGCCTTTGCGGAATACTGCGGCACGCATGGCAGGGCCTCCCCGGAATTGGGCGTAAGCCTAGTCAGGTTTGCCGAGGCTCGCTACCCGGGCAATGCAGAGGAGCGGATGATGAAGCGTCGCAGTTTTCTGGCCGCCGGTGCGGCGACCCTGGCCACGCCGAGCGTGTCGCGCGGCCAGGCGGCGCGAGGGACGCTGAAGCTCATTCCCGAGGGTGACCTGGCGATCCTGGACCCGGTGTTCACCACCGCGACGGTGGCGCGCAACCACGGCTACGCGGTGTTCGACACGCTGTACGGCCAGGACGACAGCTACGTGATCCGGCCGCAGATGG
>JANXSA010000280.1 GCA_025352915.1 Rhodospirillales bacterium
ACTGGCCGAGGGCCGAGCGGGCGGCGATGGAGTCCTGGGTCAGGATGGCATCGATGAAGTAGCTGCCGGTGATCGCGGGGGGCGGGGCGAGCACGACGCTGATCCGGCCGGACGGCGCCGGGGCGATATCGAGCCAGCGGAAGAACACCAGCAGCAGCAGCAGGGCGATCAGGAAGGCCGGCATCGCCTCGCCCAGGATACCGGCGCCGCGCACGGTGCGATCCTCCGGGCCGTCGCGGTTGAAGGCGGCGGCGACGCCGAGGGGCACGCCGATCAAGGCGCCGAGCAGCAGGGCATAGATCATCAGTTCGAGCGTGGCGGGAAGGCGGGCGAGCAATTGGCCGAGGACCGGGTCGCCGGTCAGCCAGGAGCGGCCGAACTCGCCGGTCAGGGTGCGGACGGCATAGCGGATCAGTTGGATGATCGCCGGCTGGTCCAGGCCGTAATCGATGGCCAGCCGGGCACGGTCGTCGGCGATGCCGTCGGGGCCGCCGAGCAGCACCACCGTGGGTGCCGCACCCAGCTTGAGCAGCATGAAGCTGAGCACGATGAAGACCAGGAGCACGAATGCCGCCAGTCCGATCAGGCGCAGGACGGCACGACCCGGTCGATCCATCGCGTCAGGCACCCATTATCGCAGAACGGCCGGTTGCCTGGCCGGCCGCGGATGCCAAAGCTGGCTCACCCATAGGCCCCTTTCCGCCGGGCGATGTCGCCCGGGTCTCAACCGCTGTGCGTCGATTGCCGCTCGGCTGCGCATACCACGAATCGCAGCGATGACAACCTTATGTTTAATCAACTGTAACCGGGGTGTCAGGGTTTGGGCGAGGGGGAGGGTGGGTAGGTGAATTTTAATACGATATCGTAATTATATTGACATGCTTGTGCAGCCTCGCAAGGAGGTTTGGCAGGGCTGGGACGACGGCAGCGGTGGCGGGTCATGCGCCGGATGCGGGCGCGGGCGGGGGCGCTGGTGGGGGTGTATGCCGGTGGCACGCCGGGGGTGTGCGGCACGGGCGACCTGGTTGAGCGCTGCGGGCGCAGGGATGGCGCGCGCGGTGCGACGGGCGCGCGGGCGCCTGGTGGCGCGGTCAGCGGCGGGAGGCAGGACGCGGGGGGGCTTTGCTGCGCGGGGGGCGGCGGGCGGGGCAAGGGTGCCGGCCTGCCAGAGCAGGAGGATCTGTTCCAGGCGGGCGAAGATGCGGGCGAAGATGGCCGCGATCAGGGCGTGCAGGGCAGCGGACATGCGTGTCCGACCTGCCCCCGAAGGGGCGCCGGGAGCGCGAAGGGCGGTGAGTTGGGCGCCCAGAGGGGTTGGTTGCTCGTTCATCCATCGGCATACTAACAGACGGTGATTGGATGCACAAGGAAATTTATCTGGTATTTAAGATTTTTTTGCAAGGAGCGGTGGAAGAAAGAAGCGTGGATTGCTTCGCAAGGGCTCGCAATGACGGGGTTGGTGGGGCCAGGTGTGGCGAGACAGCGGGCGTTCAACTGAGTTGATGACGGCGAGAGGATGGGTAACCCTCTGAACGGATGAAAGTTTTTGCTTCTTTTTTCAAAAAGAAGTGCTTGCCTGGCTTTTTTGAGGGCTGGGGGTGCGAAAGCAAGCGTGGATTGCTTCGCAAGGGCTCGCAATGACGAGGTTGGTGGGGAGGACTGCGGGCGTTCAAGTGAGTTGATGACGATGGGTGGGGGAAAGGGTGGAATGCCAAAGCGCATGCCACCCTGCGAAGGGGGCGGACGGATGATGTTTTTGCTTCAGCCCTTGACCCCGCCGGCGGTGAGGCCGGAGGCGTATTGGTCGACGAAGAACGAGTAGACGAGGGCGACCGGCACCGAGCCGAGCAGGGCGCCGGCCATAAGCGGCCCCCAGAAGTAGAAATCCGCCCGGGTCAGTTGGACCAGCACGCCGACCGGGATGGTTCGTTCGCTGCTGGCGGTGACCAGGGTCAGGGCATAGATGAACTCGTTCCAGGACAGGGTGAACGAGAAGATGCCGGCCGAGAGGATGCCGGGGCGGGCCAGCGGGAGGGCGATGCGGATCATCGCGCCCAACCGGGTGAGGCCGTCGATGCGGGCGCATTCCTCCAGCTCGGTGGGGATGGTGCGGAAGTAGCCGCTCATCAGCCAGGTGACGAAGGGCACCAGGAAGGTGGGGTAGACGATGACCAGCGCCCAGATGTTGTCGTCCATGCCGATGCTGGCCATGACCTCGACCATCGGGATGAAGAGCAGGCTGGTGGGCACCAGGTAGGTCACGAAGATCGCGGTGCCGACGAGTTCGGAGCCGCGAAAGCGCAGGCGGGCCAGGGCGTAACCGGCCGGGACGCCCATCAGCAGGGCGATGCCGGTGGAGAGCGTGGCGACCAGCATGGTGTTGGCGATCCAGGTGACGAAATCGGTCTTTTCGAACAAAAAGCGGAAGTGTTCGAGCGAGGGGGTGGCGACGTAAAGTGGGCTTTTGCTGCCGTCGTAGAGTTCGGAGTCCGGCTTTAGCGCGGTGATCAGCATCCAGTAGAACGGGCCGACCAGGAAGACGAGGAAGAAGCCTAGTGGCGCCCAGATGAACAGGGCGCGCTCGAGCCTTGGGTAATGCGAGCGGGTGGTTCTGGGGGGGAGGGTGGTGGTGCTCATGGGGGAGGGTCCAAGAAAGGAAGATTCTTCTTTTTGTGAACAAAAAGAAGCAAAAAAACTTTATCCGTTTGGGCTAGTATCGCGGCGTTGAGCTTGAGGTTACCCCTCACCCCGGCCCTCTCCCCCAAGGGGGGGGAAGTAAGTGGATGAAGTTTTTTTGCTTCTTTTTGTTCACAAAAAGAAGACTTTCTATACGACTGTGCTGCGGCGGATGCGGCGGAGTTGCCAGATGATGAGCACGAGCAGGACGGGCAGCATGGTGAGCGAGATCGCGGCACCTTCGCCGATATTTCCGCTGGCCAGGCCGGTTTGGTAGCTCAGCGTTGCCAGGACGTGGGTGGCGTTCATCGGGCCGCCTTTGGTCAGGCCGTAGACGATGCCGAAATCCGAGAAGGTCCAGATGATCGAGAGCACCAGGGCGGTGAGCAGGACCGGCATGACCAGCGGCAGGGTGACGTAACGGAAGCGTTGCAGCTTGCCGGCGCCGTCGATCGAGGAGGCGTCGTAGAGGTCTTGGGGGATGGCCTGGAGCCCGGCCAGCACGGTGATGGCCATGAAGGGGACGCCGCGCCAGGCGTTGACCAGGAGGACCGAGAACAGGGCGAGGTCGGGGTCGGTGAGCCATTCAAAGCCGGTCTTCATCAGGCCGGACTGGACCAGGATGTAGTTCAGCACTGAGAAATTCGGGTTGAACATCCACAGCCAGGCCATGGTGCCGAGCACGGTGGGGACGATCCAGGGCAGCAGGATGGCGGCGCGGACGGCGCGGCGGAAGCGGAAGCTTTCGTTCAGCAGCAAGGCGAGGCCGACGCCGAGGACGAGGCGGATGATCACCGATCCCACGGTGAAGACGAAGGTGTTGCGCAGGGTTTGGCGGTAGATCTGATTTTCCCACAGCAGCTCGAAATTTTCGAGGCCGACGAAGACGCCGGGGTCGGCCAAGGTGCGGTCCGACAGGGCGTAGCCGATGGCGACGGCGAAGGGATAGGCGACCAGGGCGAGCAAGAGGATGACCACCGGGGCGACCAGCAGGTAGCCGAGTGATTTCTCGTTGTCGATCAGGTCGGTGAGGAAGCTGCGCCGGACCAGCCCTTTTGGGCGGCCCGGTGCGTTGGTGGTGGTGGACACGAAGGCGGTCAGGTGCGGGTTCGGCGGCGGGCGATCTGCTGGTATTCCTTTTCGGCCCAGTCGACGGCGGCGCGCGGGGTGAGCTGGCCGGTGCAGGCCTTGGCGAACATGTCGACCAGGATGTATTTGTTGACGGCTTCGGCGGCGGCGGGGCTGGGCGGGCCGGCATAGCCCGGCAGGCGGTTGAGCTTGTTCAGCTCACGGAAGATCTTGAGCTTGGGGTCGGCCGGCCAGACATCTTCGGCGTCGAAGCCGGCGAGTTGGGGGATGAAGTAGGACTGGCCGGTCTTGGTCCATTTGGGCAGGAAGCCGCGGCTATACCAGGCCTTGAGGAACTCGCGCTGGCCGGCCTTGTTGGGGCTGGAGGCGAAGGGCAGCCAGACGTTGACGTTGTAACAGGCGAAGCGCCCGGCCGGGCCGCTCGGCCATTGGCCGTGATCCATGTTGTCGACGATCAGCTTGCGGGCGGGGTCGGTGGCGGCGGCGGCGCGCGAGGCGAGGTAGATGGTGTTGACGTTGACGGTGGCGGAGACCTTGCTGGCCAGGAAGGCTTGGTTGTTGTCGGGGTCGAGCCAGGCGGTGGTACCGGGGATGAAGTGTTGGTAGATCTCCTTGTACCACTCGACGGCGGCCAGGGTGCCCGGCGAGTTGATGGCGACGGTCTTGCCGTCGGCCTCGAATTCCTTGCCGCCGAAGGCCCAGAGGACCGGGTAGTTGGTGGAGCGGCCGTCGCCCGAGGCGTGGCCCAGGGTCATGCCGATCGGGGTGCCCTTGGCGTGCAGCAGTTTGGCGGCGGCGAGCAGGTCGGCGAAGGTGTCGGGGAATTTGGTGAGGCCGACGGCTGCGAACATGTCGGTGCGCCAGTTCCAGGCGGCCGGGGCCTGGCCGATCGGCAGGGATTTCCAGCGGCCGTTGATCATTGAGGTGGCGCGGGCGGAGTCGAGCCAGCCGCCATAGGTGCGGCCGATGTCGTCGGCGAGGTCGGTGACGTCGTTGAGCTTGGCGGCGTAGACGTAGGTGTCGAATTCGACGCCGACGGCGAGGTCGGCGCCGCGGCCGGTGCCGATGGTGGCGGCGGTCTTGGTCATCAGTTCGTCGCCGGCGAAGCGCTCGATTTTTATTTCCATGCCGGTGTCGCGGCCGAGTTCGGCGGCGAGTTCGTCGAGCATGGTGTTGGTTTGCGGGACGTACCACTGGCCGGCGAGGACGGTGAGCTTGGTGCCCTTGAGGACGCCTTGGGCGATGGCGGGGGTGGCGAGGGCTGGGGTTGTGGCGGCGGCGGCTAGGATTTTGCGGCGGGTCAGGCGGGGTTGGGCGTGATCCTGGGTCATCGGGGCATCTCCTCGTTGGTCGTTTCTTGGAACCCGTGCCTTGGGCATCGGTGTTTTGGGCGGCAACAGCTAATATAATATTAGGCACTGATTCTCGCGGCTGGCCAGTGGTTTCCTGCATGCGGTTGGTGCAATCGAGGCTTGCTTCCTGCCACTTGCCTTCGTCGCGCTTGTTGCCCGCGCTATGCCTCCGCTAGGATTGCTGCACCGCCGCGACGCTTCGCGGTTTTCCCCCTTGGCAGGAGGCCATGATGCCCATCTCGGTTCGCGTAGCGCTTGCAGCACCGCTGTTGTCGCTTGGGCTGATGGCCAGCGTTGCCCAGGCGGCGACGCCGCGCGATGCTTTGGTGATGGCGTGGAACCTGGATGCGCTGATCACGTTTGATCCCGCGCAGATCGCCGAGGTGAACGGCAACGACATCATCCGCAATGTGTGTGAGCCGCTGGTCAATTATGACCTCCAGGACGTGTCGAAGATCGTGCCGAATGCGGCGCAGGGTTGGACGGTGTCCGAGGATGGGCTGGTGATCACGCTGAAGCTGCGGAGTGATTTGCAGTTTCCGTCGGGGAAGAAGGCGACGGCGTATGACGCGGAATGGTCGATGCATCGGGTGATCCATCTGGGGTTTGGCAATTCGGCGAATTTCACCCAGTGGGGATTTTCCAAGGAGAATGCGGCGGAGACGATCAAGGCGACGGATGACAGCACGCTGGTGGTCAAGCTGGGCAAGCCGTATCCGATCGGGCTGTTGCTTTCGGCGATGTTTGCCTCGGGGTCGACGGGGATTTTGGACCGCGCCGAGGGCGAGAAGAATGCCAAGGTTACTGATGGCAAGAGCGACTATGGCAATGCGTTTTTCAAGACGGCGCCGATTTGCGTGGGGGCGTATCGGGTGACGCGGTGGAATACCAACGAGGTGGTGATCCTGGAGCGTAACGACAATTATTTCGGCGAGAAGGCCAAGCTGAAGCGGGTGATTATTCGCCATGTGCCGGAATCCGGGGCGCAGCGGCTGTTGCTGGAGAAGGGCGATGTGGATGTGGCGCGGCTGTTGAACACCGACGATCTCAAGGCGCTGGCGCAGAATCCGGCGATTTCGGTGCAGACGACGGTGATGCATGGGTATGGCTATCTGGCGTTCAACGGCAATGATCCGATTGTTGGCAAGCCGCTGGTGCGCGAGGCGTTTCGTTACTTGATCGACTATGAGGGGTTGGGGAAGACGATCCTGGAATACCAGGGCAATCCGCGCGCCAGCCTGGTGCCGGAGGGGGCGTTTGGGGCGCTGGATACGCAGGAGGGGCAGCCGTTCAAGCTGGATTTGGCGAAGGCGAAGGCGCTGATTACCGAGGCGGGTTTTCCGGATGGGTTCACCAAGAAGTTTATCGTCTCGGCCAACAACATCCAACCGGTGATTGCGCAGCATGTGCAGGCGAATGCGGCGAAGATCGGCATCAAGCTGGAGTTGGAGCAGATGGCGGAGGCCAATCTGTTCACCCGGGCGCGGTCGCGCGATTTTGAGGTGTTGCAGATTGGTTGGGGGGCGGGGTATCCGGATGCCGACGCCATGATTTCGCGTCATGCGGTGAACCCGGATAACCGGGCGGAGGCGCGGCTGGCGCAGTATCCGTCGTGGCGGTCGTCTTGGCAGGATGTGCGCGTCAACGAGATGGCGGAGGCGGCGCGGATGGAGCGGGATCCGGCCAAGCGGATTGCGATGTATCATGAGATCCAGCGCTACATGATGAAGAATGGACCGGCGGCGTATATCTATCAGACGGTGCGGCCGATTGCGTTGCGGAAGGAAGTCGTCGGCTTTGCGTTGACGCCGTTCAATGTGGTGTACGCCACCGCCGGCAAGTAAGGACGTGGCGTGGATGAAGGCGGCCGGGAAGCAGGCGGCCTCGGTGCTGGTGACGTTGCTTGGGCTGTTGGCGCTGACCTTCTTCATGGGACGGATGCTGCCGATCGATCCGGTGATCGCGATTATCGGGGAGCAGGCGGAGAAGGAGACCTATGACATGGTCTTCGCGCAGCTTGGGCTGGACAAGCCGCTATATGTCCAGTTCGCGCTGTTCATCCGCGACATGATGTCGGGCGAGTTCGGCAATGCGTTGTTTACCGGCAATGCGGTGGCGCACGACCTTAAGCGGGTGTTTCCGGCGACGATCGAGCTGGCGACGGTGGCGATTGTG
>JANXSA010000287.1 GCA_025352915.1 Rhodospirillales bacterium
GCCGAGGCCGGGCTGGCCGGCGTGCAGGTGGAGTTGGAGCCGGCCGCCGCCGGGCATCGGTTCGCCGCCACGCTGGGCGCGCCGGCCACGGTGCGGGTGGCGGATTTCGGCGGTGGCACCAGCGACTTCTCACTGCTCCGATTCGAGCCCGGGCCGCCGCGCCGCGTCACCGCGCTGGGGCATGCCGGTGTCGGCATTGCCGGTGACGCCTTCGACTACCGCATCATCGACAACGTGGTCTCGCCGCAGCTTGGCAAGGGCGGCAATTACCGCGTGATGGGCAAGCCGCTGCCGATCCCGCCCAGCTGGTATGTCAGTTTCGCCCGCTGGCACCTGCTTTCCCTGATGCGGGCGCCGAGGATGCTGCGCGACATCACGGAGGTGGCGCGCACCGCCGAGGCGCCGGAGCGGCTGCATCGGCTGCTGCAACTGGTCCAGGATGAGGCGGGGTATGCGCTGTACCGCGCGATCTCCGACGCCAAGGTGGCGCTGTCCCGCGCCGAGGTGGCGACGCTGGATTTCCGGCATGAGGATTTCAGCCTGAGCGCGGAAATCCGGCGCGCCGACTTCAACCGGTGGATCGTGCCGGAACTGGATGGCATCGGCCGCGCAGTGGATGCGGCGCTGGTGGATGCGGCGCTGCCCGCCAGCGCGGTGGACCGGGTGTTCCTGACCGGTGGCACATCGCTGGTGCCGGCGGTGCGGGCACTGTTCGAGAACCGATTTGGCGCCGAACGGGTGGTCGCCGGCGGCGAGTTCGTCTCGGTGGCCGAGGGGTTGGCGCTGATGGGGAGTGGCGCCTGACTGCGGGGACGTCGAGAGGCATGGAGCAACCGCTCGGATGATGGCGCGCAGACCCCCGCCAGGCCGCGGCGTATTGCTGCCTTCCGAGAGATCCGCGTGGACCACGCGCCAAGCGCCGCTGTTCCACCGGAACACCAGCGTCGAACGGCAGGTGAACTCGTCATCCTCGTCGTGGCCATCGCGCGACGGCGGCCGGGCGCCGCGCTACTTGCGCCGCGTCTGCTGGAGCATGCTGCGTTCGCTTGCGCTCACGCGACACGCTCCAGCTTTTTGAAGATCGCGGGATTCAACGTTTTCGGCGTAGCCGCCTCAACGCATCCCGCTCTGGTGGCACCAAGGGCGATGCCACCACAGGGGATGCCAGAATGGGCGACCGGCCGCCTACTCGGCGCCGAGCCAGACCTGCCGTGCCTGGGCAACCACCTGCGCCACGCGGGCCTGCATCTCCGCAGCGGTGATGCTGCTGATCGGGTGGTCGATGACCACCGGCTGCAACCCGGGCATACCGATGGCAGCACGGGTCAGCTTGGTCTCGCGTAGGAATTCGGTGGTGATGATGACGGCGCTGGGCACGCCCAGCTTTTCCAACGCAATGCCGTCGCGCACGCAGCAGGAACAGCAACTGCCGCAATCACCGATGGCGGTCAGCACGATGTCGCATTCGGCCGCGATCTGCTGGATCAGTTCCGGCGCGGCGTCCTTCGAGAAGCTGTGCTTGACGTAGTAGCTCACGGTGGCGAACTCGTGCTGCGCCTTCAACGACGCCAGGCTGCCGCGCAGCAGCTTGTTGGCGTTCCACTTGCTGTTGTCCAGCACGCCGAGCCGCAGCCCGGCCAGCGCCGGGACGCGGGGCGCGGTGGGGGTGACGGTGTGGCGCAGCGTGCCGCGCGGGTCATAGACGGTCAGGGTGTCGATCATGGTCAGCATGGTGGTTGCCTCCTTCACAGCGCGCAGGTGCCGTCGATGCAGACCGGGCCGCCGGGCTTGGCCTCGATCGGACCGATGGACCGCAGCACCGGCGTGTTCATGTGGCCCCAGCCAGGGATGAAGACCGAGAAGCGGCCCGCCTCTCCGCCCATGACGAACAGATGAATGTTGTCCGCGCTGGGGACGATGGGGATTCGGCTTTCGGGGTCGCGCTTGACCCATTTCGGCAGGTTGCGGTTGTACACCTTACCGTAGCGGTGGTCGCGGCTGATGAGCCGGAAGGCGTTGCCGCTGTGCATCCACAGGTAGTTGCGGATGTCGCTGCGGGTCCAGCCATGCTGGGCGATGGTGTTGGCATGTTCCAGCCCCAGCACCACGACGCAATGCCCGCCCAGCACCGCGTTGTTGCTGCCGATGGTGCTCATGGCCGAGCACATGGTGTCGAGGATGCCCTCGGGGTCGTTGCATTGGTGGTCGGTAACGCTGTGCGGCGCCTCGGCGGCGATGGCGAAGACCGTGCTGTCGGTGGCGGCGTAGCCCTTTTCCACGTGGTAGGGGGCAAAGGGGGATTGGGCCTCGTTCTCGGCCACGCAGTAACTGTACTTGGCCGGGCTGCCGAGGGTGGACTTGTCCAGCTCGGCCGGCCAGCCGCCGCCGACGTTGAGCATGATGAGCCGCACCGCGCGGCCGATGGTGGCATTGGCGCGATTGCCGGAGCCAAAGGCGTTGCAGCCGCCATTCATGCCGACCTCGGCCGCCAGCGGGCCGTTGACGATGATCAGCGGGCTGGCGACATGGGTGGTGGCCTGCACGCCGTTCAGGTTGAAGGCGCGGTCGGTGATGGCCAGCATCGCGGCGCGCACCACGGGTGCGTATTCCGGCCGGCAGCCGGCCAGCACCATGTTGATGGCCATGACTTCGCGCGTCAGCACGCCCCAGCGCGGGGCGACGCGGCATTCCTCGAACTGCGCATCGCCGCCGAGGGCGGCGACACAAGCAGAAACCTTTTCCGGTGTGGGGGGGACAACGGGCAGGCCGTCGGTGAAGCCGCGGTCGTAGTACCACTCGATCAGGTCGGTCCCCGGGGGGACGCTGCCGCGGGTTTCGGCGCCGCCGTGCAGGTCGCTTTCGGTGAAGCCGTCCATGGTCGTCCTCCAGCTTGCTTGGCGGCCAGCTTTCGCCGATGCGGCAGCCATACGCAAGCTGAACCCGAAACCTGTCATTCTTCCGTTTTCCGCATGGGTCGGCGCGACCGCAAGGCCAGGCGCAGCGCCGCCAGCACGCCCTGGTCCAGTGACGTGATGCTGGCGATGTTGACCTGGCCGCGGCGCTGGTCCGCCAGGTCACGCATCGCGGCCAGGCCGCGGCGCATCTCGGTCAGCAGGCGGGCGGCCAGGGCGGCGCATTCGCGGCCAGCGGGGGTGACACTGACCTGGCGGGGGCTGCGGCTGAACAGCGCCACGCCGAGGATCGCCTCGACCTGCAGGATGGTGCGGGTCAAGGCCGGCTGGCTGGTCTTCGGCTCCATCGCGGCGCCGATGAAGCTGAGGTTTTCCGCCACCGCGACCACCGCGCGAAGCTGCCAGGTGGAAAGCTCCGGCGGGCAGCCATGGGGCGGCGGCTTGGGCATGGCGGCCAGGGTAGCGGATGCGGGCGGTGGGACAATCGGCGGTGGGCTGTGCGGGAAGGGTTGCGGAGCGGCCTTCCAGCGGCTAGATCCCCCACTTGCAATCCAGGTTAGCTGCCGTAGCTCAGTGGTAGAGCACTCCCTTGGTAAGGGAGAGGTCGAGAGTTCAATCCTCTCTGGCAGCACCATTTTTCCCCTGAAAAACCTAAGCAGGTTCTTGGGGCTTGCCCAACGGAGAAGTCTGCGATTCGCTGTTGGTTTGGATTCGCGGGTGGACGAGATGGCGGGCAAATCTCCGGTGACGGCGGGTGCGGAGGAACGGTTGGCGCTGGAGGCGCTGGCG
>JANXSA010000293.1 GCA_025352915.1 Rhodospirillales bacterium
CGGCTGGACGAGGCCGCGGATGGAGGCGGCGGCGAGCGGCAGGGCGGCGGCGGCCAGGGGCCAGTGCTGGTGGGAGCCGCCGCGCGCCAGTGACAGGGCCGCCACACCGGCGGCGATGATGGCCAGCGCGAGGCCCTGGGCCGGGGTTGGGCGCTGGGCCAGCAGAGCGATGGCGCCGAGGACGGCGAAGACCGGGGCAAGATTTCCCAACGCGCCGGCCAGGCTGGGGCCGAGGCGGCGGGTGGCTTCGAAGGTCAGGCGGGTGACGGCGATGGGGAAGACCAGGCCGACGGCGGCGAAGATCGCGGCGCCGTGGGGGCTCCAGCCGGCGGGGTCGACCCGCCAGAGCGCCGCGATGGCGAGCAGCAGGGCGGAGGTCAGGATGCTGATGCGGGCGCCGGCGGCGGGCGGGGCGTGGCGCAGGGCGAACTGGGTCAGCACCAGGGCGGTGCCGAACTGGCCGGCGGCCAGCAGGGCGAGCAGGACCGGGGCGGTCATGGGCCCCGGGATCGGCCGGGCGCTAGAAGCTGGCCACCGAGCATGTCCCGCCCTTGGTGCGGATTTTCTCGCAGAAGCTGCTGGCCTGGGCGGTGTCGGCGAAGCCGCCGGTACGCAGGCGGAAGAAGGTTTTTCCGTCGCGCTCGGCTTTCACCACCGCCGGACGGCGGCCGCCGAGGATGTCGGGCATGCGCTTTTCCAGGCGCGACCATTCGCTCAGGGCGGCCTGTTCGGAGATGACGGCGGCGAGTTGGACCTGGGTGCCGCTGGCGGCCGCGGGGCGGGCGGCCTGTTGCGACGGCACGGCGGGGGCCGGGGCAGCTGCGATGTGGGAGGTCAGGGCGACCGGCTGCGGCGTCGGGCGGGCGAGGATGGGGGCTTGCGCGATGGCCGTTTGTGGTGCGGGAGTGACCGGAGGCGGGGCGGCGGCGTCGGCCAGGGCCTTGGCTTTGGCGGCTTCCTCGGCTTCGCGCTTGCCGGCGGCGAGCTTTTCGGCGGCGGCCTTGTCGGCGGCAACCTTGTCCACTTGCGCCTTCAGGGCCTCGGGCTTCGGGGCTTCCGGGGTCGGGGCGAGAGCCTGTTTGCCCGTGGCGGCGGGCTCGTCCGCGTCCGGGCCCATCTGCGTCTTGTCGGGCTTGACGCGCAGGGGGCGGCTGTCGGCCTCGACGACCGGGATGCCGCCGCTCTTGGCGCCGGTGAGCGACCAGGCGCCGACCATGACCAGCAGCGCGGCGCCGAGGCCGCCGGCGATCAGGGCGAGCTTGCGCGTGTTGGGGTCCATACCCGGACGGTGGCGCGGCGTGCGGTAGGAGGGGTCAAGCTCGGCCATCGGTTGTCTCTTGTTCCAGCGGGCCATCTGTGTCAGCGGGCAACCCTGCGGCGGCCCCTAGCGCATTTCTTCCACCGGTGTCACGCCCATGACGGCGAGGCCGGACCGGATCACCGTGGCCGTTGCCGCCACCAGGGCGACGCGGGCCAGGGTGTCGGCACGCTGCTCCGGCTGCAGGAACCGCAGTGCAGCATCGTCACGACCCCGGTTCCACAGCATATGAAAGTCGCCCGCTAAATCATAGAGGAAAAACGCAATACGGTGCGGCTCCCTTGCAATTGCCGCACTCTCGACGACGCGCGGCCAACTGGCGAGGCGGCGGATCAGGGCAAGTTCGGCTTCGTGACTCAGGGTTTCCAGATTGACCCCGGCGAGGGCGGCCGGGGCGGTGGCCTCTGGCCCGAGCATCTCGGACGCGGCGCGCAGCACGCTGCGGCAACGGGCATGGGCGTATTGGACGTAGAAGACCGGGTTTTCGCGGGTCTGGGCGACGGCGGCGGCGATATCGAACTCCATCTGGGCGTCGGATTTGCGGGTCAGCATGGTGAAGCGCACCGCGTCGCGGCCGACTTCGTCCAGCAGGTCGCGCAGGGTGATGAAGGTGCCGGCGCGCTTGGACATGCGGACGGGTTCGCCGTCCTTGAGGACATGGACGATCTGGCAGAGGACGATGTCCAGCGTCGGCGCAGTGGCGGTGCCGTCGCCGAGGGCCTTCACCGCCGATTTCATGCGGGAAACGTAGCCGCCGTGGTCGGCGCCCCAGATGTCGATCATGATCTGGGCGCCGCGCCGCACCTTGTCGGCGTGGTAGGCGATGTCGTTGGCGAAATAGGTGTTGCTGCCGTCGGATTTGCGCAGCGGGCGGTCAACGTCGTCGCCGAACTTGGTGGCGCGGAACAGGGTTTGCTCGCGCGGTTCCCAGTCCTCGGGGGTCTTGCCCTTGGGGGGTTCGAGGATGCCTTCGTAGATCAGGTTTTTCGCGCGCAACTGTTCGATCGTGGTGTCGGCGGCGCCAGCGGCGACCAGGGCGCGTTCGGAGGAGAAGACTGCCTGGCGGACGCCGAGGAGTTCGAGATCCTCGCGGATGGAGGCCATCATCAGATCGAGCGTGGTGTCGCGGACGATGTCGAGCCAGGCTTCGGGCGGGCCGACATGGCCGCCGGGGGCGGCGAGGCTGTCGCCGTGCCGGGCTTTCAGCGCCTCGCCGACCGGGACGAGGTAGTCGCCACGGTATTGCAGGCCGCCGGGGACCAATTGCGCGTATTCGTCCTCGGTCAGGGGGGTGCCGATGGCCTGGAGGTAGCGCCAGTAGGCCGCCCAGGCCAATGCGAGCACCTGGTTGCCGGCGTCGTTGATGTAATACTCCTTGGTGACGTCGAAGCCGGCCTTGGCCATCAGGTTGGCCAGGGCGTCGCCGACCACGGCGCCGCGGCAATGACCGATATGCATGGGTCCGGTGGGGTTGGCGGAGACGTATTCGACATTCACCCTGATCCCCTGCCCCACATTGCCGTCGCCATAGGACTCGGCGGCGGTCAGGATCGCCGGAATCTCGGCGCGCCAGGTGGATTCGACTAGTCGCAGATTGACGAATCCGGGGCCGGCGACGCTGGCTTCGGCGATATCGGGGTCGTCCTTCAGGCGGGCGACCAGGGCGGTGGCGATGTCCTGCGGCTTGCGGCCGGCGGGCTTGGCGGTGACCATTGCGGCATTGGTGGCCATGTCGCCATGGGCGGCCTCGCGGGTGGGGGTGACTTCGACGCGGGCCAGCAGTTCGGGCGCGAGGCCGGGAAGGTCGTCGGCGAGGGCGGCGAGCACGCGGGCGCGCATGATGGCGAAGAGATGGGGCATTTTGGTAGGGTCCAGAAGGAAGGAAGAATCTTCTTTTTCTGAAGAAAAAGAAGCAAAAAGACTTTTTATCCGTTCGCTTGCCCGGCGTATCGTCGCTGACCCCGGCGCAAACGGATAAAAGTTTTTTGGTTCTTTTTTTCAAAAAAGAACATGCTTTTTCCTGTCAGGCCGAATGCGAAATATCGGTAAGCCG
>JANXSA010000327.1 GCA_025352915.1 Rhodospirillales bacterium
TACGGCCGTTGGGCTGACGCAGCATTTCGGGCTTTCGCCGCGGTGGCTCGATCATGTGCCGATGGGGGGGGCGAGTGCGGTTTGCGGTGCGGCGGGCGGCGCGGGCGGTGCAGGCCGGGGATGCGGAGGTGGTGGCGGTGGTCGCGGGGGATGGGAATGCGCCGGATTCGTTTCGGCAGCAATTGACGGGGTTCAGCCGGTTTGCCAGCGATGCCAGCTATCCCTATGGCGGCGGCGGGCCGAATGCGATGTTCGCGTTGCTGACCGATAACTATATGCGGCGGTACGGAGCGGCACGGGAGGATTTTGGCCGGATCTGTGTCGCGCAGCGGGAGAATGCGCTGTTGTATCCTGGCGCTTTGATGAAGAGGCCGCTGGATATGGCGAAATATCTTGGGGCGCGGATGGTGGCCGATCCGCTGGGGCTGTTCGATTGTGTGATGCCGTGTGCGGGGGCCGAGGCGTTTCTGGTGATGCGGGAGGAGACGGCGCGGGGGCTGGGGGTGGCGTTTGCGCATCTGCGGGGGACGATCGAGCGGCATCATGGGTTTGCGGATGATGCCATTCAGGCGCGCGGCGGGTGGGCGGTGGATCGGGACGAGTTGTGGGCGATGGCTGGTTGTGCGCCTGGCGATGTCGATGTGGTGCAGACCTATGACGACTATCCGGTGATTGTGATGATGCAGCTTGAGGATCTTGGGTTTTGCGGCAAGGGGGAGGCGGCGGCGTTTGTGCGGGCGCATGACCTGACGGCGGGGGGGAGCTTTCCGCACAATACCAGCGGCGGGCAGTTGTCGGTTGGGCAGGCGGGGGCGGCGGGGGGGCATCTCGGGGTGGTCGAGGCTTTGCGGCAGGTGACCGGGCAGGCGTTGGGGGTGCAGGTCGCGGGGGCGGTGCGGGCGTTGGTTTCGGGGTTCGGGATGATCAATTACGATCGTGGCTTGTGTTCGGCGGCGGCGGTTCTGGAGGGGGCGGGATGAGGCTGGCGCCGCCGGGGCCGCGCGATCCGTTGAAGCTTGCGGCTGCGCCGTTGATGCCGCCGGGGGGGCGGTCGCGCGAGGCCATTGGGCTTGCGGCGGCGGCGGCGCGGGGGCGGTTCATGCTGCAGGTCTGCGGCGAATGCGAGTTGGTGCAGTATCCGCCGCGCGCTGTTTGTGGGGGGTGTCTGGGTGTTGGGCTGCGATGGCGGGAGGTTCCGGCGGGCGGGGCGTTGCTGGCGCGCACGATTATTCGTATCTCTGTCGATCCGTATTTCCGGACGCTTACGCCGTGGTCGATCGGGACGGTGCAGTTGGATTGCGGGCCGCAGGTTGTGGCGCATTTGCATGGCGACGTGGCTGGGCGGGTTCGCATGACGCTGAAGCTCGACAAGGCTGGGCAGGGCGTCATGCTGGCGCTGCCTGAGCAGGATACGCCCGACATGCACGATGATCCCGCCTGGCGCGCGTTGACCGCTGATCCGCGGGGGCGGCGGGTGCTGGTCACCGATGGGCGCACGGCGCTTGGGCAGGCGATGGCGCGGGGGATGCTGGCCGCGGGGGCGCGGGCGGTTTTTGTGGGGATCGCTGAGCCGTGGCGACCGTTCGATGGGGCGGGGTTGCGGATGGCGGGGATCGAGGCGGTGGCGCTCGACGTGACCGACCAGGACAGCGTGCATCGGATGGCGGCGAGCCTTGGCGGGCGGGTGGAGATTTGCGTCAATACGGCGCTGCATCTGCGGCCGGCCGGTGTGCTGGCGCTGGACCTTGGGGAGGCGCGGGCGGCGATGGAGGTGAACTATCTTGGTGCGCTGCGGCTGGCGCAGGCGCTGGGGCCGGCAATGCGGGGGCGGGCGGCGGATGGGGAGTATGCCGCTGTGGCCTGGGTGAACTTGATTTCGGCGCATGCTTTGGCGGCGCCCGGCGGGTTTGGCGGGGCGGCGGCGGCGCAGGCTGCGGCCCTGGCGCTGGCGCAATCGTTGCGGCCTGCCCTGCGACCGCTGCGGGTGGTCAATGCCTTGATCGGGCCGATCGACGACGAATGGCACCAGGCGCTGCCGCCGCCCAAGCTTGCACCCGCCGCGATCGCCGCTGCTGTGGTGCGTGCGCTGTGCGACGGCGTCGAGGACCTCGCCGTTGGGGACATTGCCCAGGACATACTGGCGCGCTGGGCCGACAATCCGGCTATTCTCGTTCGCGACGTGCCCGGCTGAACCACATGGAAGGAACCGCCATGACCTCGCTTGCCTCCCTCGCCGCCGACCTGCTCGCTGGCCGGGTCCGGGTTATCGACTTGACCCAGACGCTGTCGCCCGACTTTCCGACCATCGTGCTGCCGCCGGAGTTCGGGCAGTGCGCGCCGTTCCGGATGGAGACGATCAGCCGGTATGACGAGCGCGGGCCGGGCTGGTACTGGAACAACATCACGGTGGGCGAGCATACCGGCACACATTTCGACGCGCCGGTTCACTGGGTGACCGGCCGCGATTTGCCGAACAACACCACCGATACGCTGGCGGTGCAGAACCTGGTGGCGCCGGCTTGTGTCATCGACTGTTCGGGCGAGGCGGCGAACAACGGCGACTATCTGCTGACGGTGCCGGTGATCGAAGCCTGGGAGGCCCGGCATGGCAAGATCCCGGCGGGGAACTGGGTGTTGTTCCGGACGGACTGGTCCAAGCGGAGCGGGGCGGCCTATGCCAATGTGCTGGCCGATGGGGCGCATACGCCGGGGCCGGATGCGGCGGCGGTGCAGTTCCTGGTCGATCGCGGGGCGCTGGGGTTCGGGGTGGAAACGATCGGCACCGATGCCGGGCAGGCGCATCTGATGAACCCGATGTATCCCGCGCATACGCTGATGCACGGCGCCGGGCGGTGGGGGTTGCAGTGCCTGTGCAACCTGGATCAACTGCCGGCGACGGGGGCTTTGATCATCGCGCCGCCGCTGAAGATCCTGGGGGGGTCGGGGAGTCCGCTGCGGGTTTTGGCGCTGGTGGCGGCATAAGGAAGCAGTTCTTTTTTGAAAAAAAGAACCAAAAAACTTTTATCCGTTTGCTTCGGCTTTGTGGCTGGGCAAATGGATGAAGTTTTTTTGCTTCTTTTTGTTCACAAAAAGAAGAATCTTGCTTGCTTCAGAACCGTGTCGTTAGCCTCGTTGCCTCCATGTTTTCGTAGGCACGCGCGATGATTTCCAGCACGTGGGCCTGGATATCCAGGCTGCGGGTGCTGGTGTCGCCGGCCTCGATGCGTTCGACGAAGGCGCGGACGATCGAGGGCGTCGCGCCGGCGCCGGGGGGGCGGAAGCTGCGGACGGGGTTGCTGTCGAAGGTGGCGTCTTCGCCGCCGAAGGTTGCGGCGTCGTTGGTGGGGCGCCAGAGATGGACCAGGCCGTCGGCGGCGCCGAAGTAGAGGCTGCCTTCGCGGCCGATCACCAGGACGCGGGCGCGGGTTGCGGTGTGTGGCTGGCTGCCGTTCCAGTGGGCGTGCATGCTGGCCATGACGCCAGATTCCAGGACCAGGGTGAGGAGGGCGCCGTCTTCGACGTCGGGGTGGATTGTGGTGCCGTCGTCCATTGTCCGGGTGGCGAAGCGCGTCGAGAGGGTGGCGGAAAAGTGTTTCGCAGGGCCGAACAGGGCGGCGATGGAGGTCAGGTGGTAGATGCCGAGATCGGCCAGGACGCCGCCGCCGGCTTGGGCTTTGGAATAGAACCAGGGGGCGTGGGTGGGGCCGCGATGGCCGCGGTGGCATTCGATGGCGGACACTTCGCCGATGGCGCCGCGGACGATCAGGTCGGCGGCGAGGAGGTGGTCCGGGGTTTCGATGAAGGGCAGCGCCATGAAGGTGACGGGCTTGGTGCGCACTACGGCGGCGAGGTGGATCGCCTCGGCGAGGCTGGGGACCAGCGGCTTTTCGACCAAGACGTGCTTGCCGGCGCGGATGGCCGTCTCGGCGTAGGCGCCGTGGGTGTCGGGCGGGGTCAGGATCAGGACCGCGTCGACGTTCGGTTGGCGCAGCATTTCGGCGGGGTCGGTGAACCAGTGCGGGATGTTGAAGCGTGTGGCGCAGTCGGCGAGGCGCGCGGGATCGCGTCCGGCGATGGCGACGAGGTCGGCTCGGCCGGGTAGTTCCAGCAGCTGGGGGAAGTGGCGGCGCTGGGCGATGTCGCCGTAGCCGATGGCGGCGATGCGGATGGTCATGGTGCGACGGCCCGGCCGGTGTCGGCGGCGCGGCGGCCGGCGTCCAGGATCGCGACGGCCTGGCGGTTGAGGGGGAGGGCCAGGGTGGGGTGCAGGGGGTCGCCGGTTTCGATGTGGTGCAGGGTTTCCTCGGCGATGGTGGCGCGGCCGGGTGGCAGCGGCGGGCCTTGCTCGATGCGCGACGGCGTTGTCGCGCCGCGTTCGGTGAACAGTTTTACGTCGGCGCCGTCGACCACGATGGTGCCGTGGGTGCCCATGACGATCGGGCCGTTGGGCAGGCCGTTGTGGAAGCTGGTCCAGCTGGCCTCGATGGTGCCGACGGCGTGGGGGAAGCGCAGGAGCAGGGTGGCGTTGTCGTCGGCGTCGCCGGGGCTCATCAGGTTGGCCGCGAGGGCGCGAATTTCGGTCGGTGGGCCGACGAGCCAGGCGGCGAGGCAGGCGCCGTAGCAGCAATAGTCTAGCAGGGCGCCGCCGCCGGCCGATGCCTGGTGCCACCATTCGCTGGCTTTTTCGGCTTCGCTGACCAGGCCGATGGTGGTGGAGCCGGGGTGCAGGCTGCCATGGGCGAGGGGGCCGAGGGAGGCCATGTTGCGCCAGCGGAATTGTACGACGGCGCCGATCTCGCCGGAGTCGATGATCGCTTTCACCTGCCGGATCGCCGGGCGCCAGGTGATCGGCCAGTTGGTGATCAGGACGACACCGGCGCGTTCGGCGGCGGCGGCCATGCGGTCGGCGTCGGCCAGGGTGCCGGCGAGCGGCTTTTCGGTGACGAGGTGGATGCCGCGGGCGGCGGCGGCCTCGGCGACGGCGGCGTGCTGGCTGATCTCCGGGCAGAAGATCAGGATGTCGAGCGGCACCTCGGCCAGCATGGCGCGCCAGTCAGCGAAGACGCGCGGGGCGCCGGGGGCGTGTTGGGCGCGGGCCAGGTTGGCGCGGCGGCTGCCTTCGACGTCGATCAGGCTTGGGGTTGCCGGCACGGTGTCGGCGATGGCGACGAAATCGCAGCGTCCGGTGGCGGCGAAGCGGTCGACCAGTTCGTTGACGTGCATGTGGGCGAAGCCGATGACGCCAAGTCGGAAGCGACGGCTCATGCGGCGAGTTCGCGCATCTGCGCGTAGAGGTCGGATTTGCCTTCAAAGCCGATCCCAGGAAGGTCCGGCAGGGTCACGTGGCCATCGACCACGCGGACGCCGTCGGGGAAGCCGCCATAGGGTTGGAACAGGTCGGGGTAGCTCTCGTTGCCGCCGAGACCGAGGCCGGCGGCGATCATCAGCGACATCTGGTGGCCGCCATGCGGGACCAGGCGGCGCCAGCTCCAGCCCATATCCTTCATCACCGCCAGGGTGCGCTGGAACTCGCACAGGCCGTAGCTGAGGGCGCAGTCGAATTGCAGCCAGTCGCGGTCCGGGCGCATGCCGCCGTAGCGCAGGAGGTTGCGGCTGTCCTGGTGGCTAAACAGGTTTTCGCCGGTGGCCATTGGGGCCGGGTAGAATTCGGCCAGGGCGGCTTGGAGGTGGTAGTCCAGGGGGTCGCCGGCTTCTTCGTACCAGACCAGGTTATACGGGCGCATCATCTTGGCGTAGGCGATGGCTGTTTCCAGGTCGAAGTGGCCGTTGGCGTCGACCGCGAGGCGGGCGCGGCCGTCGAGTTCGGCCAGGACGGCTTCGATGCGGGCGCGGTCTTCGTCCAGCGAGGCGCCACCGATCTTCATCTTTACCACGGTGTAGCCGCGGTCGAGGTAGGAGCGCATTTCAGTGCGCAGGGCGGAGACGTCCTTGCCGGGGTAGTAGTAGCCGCCGGCGGCGTAGACGAAGACGCGGGGATCGGCGGTGATGCCGTGGCGTTCGGCGAGCAGGCGGAAGAGCGGCTTGCCGGCGATCTTGGCGACGGCGTCCCAGACCGCCATGTCGATGGTGCCGACCGCCACCGAGCGGTCGCCGTGGCCGCCGGGCTTCTCGTTGGTCATCATCGCCGCCCAGACGCGGTCCGGGTCCAGGTTGTCGCCGGCGTCGTTCAGCAGGCTGGTGGGGGCGGCTTCCAGGATGCGGCCGGCGAAGCGCTCGCGGATCAGGCCGCCTTGGCCATAGCGGCCGTTGGAATTGAAGCCGTAGCCAATCACTGGGCGGCCGTCGCGGATCACGTCGGTGACCACCGCGACCAGGCTGCTCGTCATCTTGGTGAAATCGATATAGGCATTCCGGATCGGCGAAGAGATCGGGCGGGTGATCTCGCGAACGTCGACAATGCGCATGGAGCGGCTCCGGTTGGGAACGGTATTGATTGTCCAGCCTGCCCGCCGAGGCAACAGCGGAGTTACTGGGATGGCATGGATTTATCTGGCACTCGCCGGTCTGTTCGAGATCGGCTGGCCGCTCGGCCTCAAGCTCGCCCAGGCCCCCGGGCGCGGGCTGCTGGGCGGGCTCGGCGCCGCCACGGCGATGAGTCTCAGCGGGTTGTTCCTCTACCTCGCCCAACGCGATATCGCCCTCGGCACCGCCTATGCGGTCTGGACCGGCATCGGTGCCGCCGGCACTTTCGCGGTCGGCGTCGTCTGGTTCGGCGACCCCGCCACCATGGGCCGCTTTCTTGGCGTCGCCCTGATCCTGGGCGGCGTGGTCACGCTCAAACTGGCGCAGTGAAGGTCTAGGCAGGCAAGCCAGCCTCCGGCGGCAAAGGGCCGGAGGCTTGCTTGCTCACCCGACCACCGCCCGCCAATTTCCTTGACATTGCTGCGTCGCACAATTAAACGTCTCCAGCGCGCCTTGAGTTTGATCCGTGCGCTGCCAGCCTGTGTTTCGCTTCTTCGTTGAAGCGATGGCCCAATTGCCGATTTCCGACCGCGATGGTCGGGCGGGCAAACAGGCCGAACGCACCACTCGGTAGCCCTCGTTCCATTCCCCATTCTGCGCCGGCTCGCGGTCCGATTTGCCGCGCGAACGCGTGTTTGCGCGTCCGCCATCCCGCTAACGGCCCTCGCGATGCGGCGGCCGATCCGAAAGAGACGATCATATGACCAGCTTCGAACAACTCGGGCTTGAGCCTGCGCTGCTGCGCGCTCTTGCCACCGAGGGCTATACGGCTCCCACCCCTATCCAGGTGCAGGCGATTCCGTTTGTGCTGGCCGGGCGCGATGTCCAGGGCATTGCCCAGACCGGGACCGGCAAGACGGCGGCGTTTGCCCTGCCGATCCTTCAGCGCCTGGCGGCCGACCGGCGGCAGCCGCCGCGCGGCGGTTGCCGCGTGCTGGTGCTTTCACCGACGCGCGAGCTCGCCAGCCAGATCGCCGATAGCTTCCGCGCGTACGGCGCCAATATCGGGTGCCGGGTGACGGTGATGTTCGGCGGCGTGCCGAAGGGCAAGCAGGTCCGCGCCATGGAGCGCGGCGTTGATGTGCTGGTGGCCACGCCTGGCCGCCTGTTGGACCACATGCAGGACCGCACGGTGCGCCTGGATCATGTTGAGATCCTGGTGCTGGACGAGGCCGACCACATGCTCGACCTCGGTTTCATCGTGCCGATCAAGAAAATCGTCGCCACCATGCCGTCGCGGCGCCAGACCCTGTTCTTCTCGGCCACCATGCCGGACGAGATCGGCAAGCTCGCCGGCGGCATGCTGCGTGATCCCGCCCATGTCGCGGTGGCGCCGGTTGCCACCACGGTCGAGCGCGTTGAGCAGGCGGTGATCTTCGCCGACCAGGCGCAGAAGCGTCACACCCTGTTCGCCCTGCTCAGCGGCCAAGCCGATGGCCGCACCCTGGTGTTCACCCGCACCAAGCATGGTGCGGACCGGGTTGTGCGCCATCTGGAAGAAAGCGGGCTACCGGCCGCCGCCATTCACGGCAACAAGAGCCAGGGCCAGCGCGAGCGGGCGCTGGCGGCGTTCAAGTCAGGCGAGGCGCGGGTGCTGGTGGCGACCGACATCGCCGCGCGCGGCATCGATGTTGACGGGGTGAAGCACGTCATCAACTTCGACCTGCCGAACGTGCCGGAAAGCTATGTCCATCGCATCGGCCGCACCGCGCGCGCCGGGCGGGACGGGATGGCGATCAGCTTTTGTGCCCCGGATGAACGCGCCTTCCTGAAGGACATCGAGAAGCTGATCCGCACCCAGGTGCCGGTCATGGCCGCGCCGGCCGGGCCTGGCCGGGCGCGCATGGCGGCCTGATCCGGCCGGACTGGCGAGAAACGGGCGGGGCGCTTCGGTGCCTCGCCTTTTTTTTGTCCCGCGCCTCGGCGGTGCTAATGGCTGTGGTCCTACTTGAGGGTTTGACAGTCCGCCATGTCGCCGCCACGCTCTAGGCTTGATGGCCGGTATGCGGCCCATCGGAGAATTTGACGCATGGCGGGGTGGCTGGGCAGGGCGGTGTTGACGTGCGCCCCGCTGGCTTTGGCTGTCGCCGCGTCTTTCGCCCTGGCCATTGCACCGGCCAGCGCACAGAAGCGCGGCGGCGCCGTTACCTATGCCAGTGGCGGCGGAATCGGCTCGCTTGATCCGCATGTCGCGGGCTCGCTGGTCGAACTGGAAGTCATCCATCATGTTTTCGAGACCTTGGTGGCGATGGATGAAAGCTATAACGCCCGCCCGATGCTCGCCGCCGCGGTCCAGGTCGGCGACCAGGCCCGGCGTTTTCGTTTCACCCTGCGAAAAGGCGTGCGCTTCCACAATGGCGAGGTGGTGACATCGGCCGCGGTGCTGGCCTCGTTCGAACGCTATGCCATGATCAGCACCAACACGGCCCTGCTGGAGGATGTCTCGCGCTACGAGGTGCCGGATGCCGACACCTTCGTGGTGCATCTGAAGGCCAGCAATGCGATGTTCATCGAGATGCTGAAATCGCCGACCTATCCGCTGGCGATCCTGCCGCCCGACCAGAAGGACCGGCCGGGGCGCGAGATTGAGCCCATCGGCACCGGTCCCTTCACGCTGGAGACCTGGGAGAAGGACAGCCACCTTATTTTGCGCCGCAACGCCGCCTATTCGGTGGACCGCTCGGCGGCCGGGCCGGACGGGCTGGCCGGGCGCAAGACCGCCTATCTCGACACCGTGCGCTATGACTTCCTGGCCGAGCCGGCCGCCCGGCTGGCGGCGTTGCAGGGCGGCCAGGCCGATGCAGTGGCCAACCTGCCGGCCGACTATATCCGCCGCCTCGGCGACCGCACCGATTTGGCAACCCTGCAGGTGTTTCCTTTTTGCCAGCTGATGTTCGTAACCCATGCCGGTAACGGCCTGACCGCCAAGACACTGATCCGTCAGGCGATCCGGGCTGCGGTGAATGTTGATGACATCCTGGCCGCCTCGGGCCAGCCGGCGCGGCGCAATCCGTCGCTGGTGTATCCCGGCAGCCCCTATCACACCGGCGACGCCAGCGCTGAATTCTACGACCGCCGCAACCTGGACGAGGCGCGCGCGCTGTTGGCCCAGGCGGGCTACAATGGTGAGAAACTGGTGCTGCAAACCAATTCCAGCTTCAGCTACATGCGCGACGCGATCCTGGTGCTGGCCGGCCAACTGCGCGAAGCCGGCGTGAACACCGAGGTCCAGGTGGTCGACTGGCTGGCCAACTCGACCAACCTGCGCCGCGGCACCGGCAACTGGAATGTGACGGCGACCGGCTTCTGCACCCAGCCGCTGTTGGGGCCGCAGCAATGGCGATCGCAGATCTACACCAATCCGCATATCCGCGACCGGGCGGGGCTTGACGATGCGTATCGCCGGATGTTCGCCTCGCCCGAGTTCGCGCCGCGACAGGCGGCCTGGCGGCAGATCGAGACGCAGTTGCTGGACCAGGCCTACTTTATCAAGGTGGCTGACCTTGGCGCCGTTCGCGCCTACAATACGCGGTTGCAGGGGATGGCGCCGTATTTCTTCCAGCGGTTCTGGAATACCTGGGTAAACTAAGGCGGCGATCAATTGGGACGGCGGAATTAAGCAGATGTATCGCGGAATCCTGATGCGCCTGTCACAGGCGGTGCCGGTGCTGCTGATTTTCTCGGTGATGGTGTTCATGCTGATGCACCTGTTGCCGGGCGACCCCGCCCAGGCGATTGCCGGGTCCGATGCCTCGGAAGAGGCGGTGGAGAAGATCCGCGAGCAGCTGGGGCTGAACCGGCCGCTGCCGATCCAGCTGCTGGAATGGTTCGCCCACCTGGCCACCGGCAATTTCGGCGAATCGCTGACGTTGAAGCAAAGCGTGGTCAGCGCGGTGGGCGAGCGGTTGCCGGTGACGCTGTCGCTGTCGCTGGTTTCGCTGGTGGTGACACTGCCGATCGGCATCGGGCTGGGCATGGTGGCGGCGTATTGGCGCAACTCCTGGATCGATGCCTGCGTGATGGTCACCGCCCTGCTCGGTGTGTCACTGCCCGGCTTCTGGGTTGGCATCCTGTCGGTGCTGTATTTCAGCGTGACGCTGGGGTGGTTTCCGCCATCGGGCTATGTGCCGCTGAGCGAGGGGGGGCTTTGGCTGTGGTTCGCCTCACTGGTGCAGCCGGCCATCGTGCTGGCGCTGTTCCAGATCGGCTTCCTGGCGCGGATCACCCGCTCGGCGATGCTTGATGTGCTGGACCAGGATTTCATCCGCACCGCGCGCGCCAAGGGCGTGGACGAATGGACGGTGGTCTCCAAGCACGCCTTCCGCAATACGTTGATCCCGATCGTGACCGTGCTGGGCATCACGCTGAGCCTGTTGATCGGCGGCTCCGTGGTGATCGAGCAGGTCTTCGCCCTGCCGGGGATCGGGCGGTTGATCGTCCAGGGCATCCTGAACCGTGACTATCCCCTCGTGCAGGGGACCATGCTGTTGTTCGGCTTCGCCTTCGTGGTGATCAACATCCTGGTTGACATCATCTACACTTTTGTTGATCCGCGAGTTCGATATGGCTGAAGCAATCATCCTGGCTTCTGGCGAGGCGATTGCCGCCCGCCGCCGCTTTCGCGTGCTGCGCAAGCTGCTGCATCACCGCAGCTTCATGGTCGGCTTCGTCATCGTGCTCGCCATGGTGCTGGCCGCCGTGCTGGCGCCGCTGACCGGGGTGGACCCGAACGCGATGCGGATCCGGTTTCGTTTCCGGCCGCCGCAGGACGGCTACCTGTTCGGCACCGACCAGTTCGGCCGCGACCTGCTGACCCGGACGCTGTACGGCGCGCAGCTTTCGCTGTGGATTGGGCTGTCGGTGGCGGTGCTGTCGGGTGTGATCGGGGCGGCGCTCGGGGTGTTAAGCGCGCAGTTCCGCCGGCTTGATTCGCTGCTGATGCGGGTGATGGATGCGCTGATGGCGGCGCCAGCAATCCTGCTGGCGATCGGGCTCGGCGCGGCGCTGGGACCACAGACGCATAGCGTGATCATTGCGCTGGCGGTGGCCTATATCCCGCGCACGGCGCGTATCGTGCGGGCGTCCGCACTGGTGACGCGCGAGTTGGAGTTCATCGAGGCCGCAAGGGTGTCCGGTGCGTCGAACCTGCGGATCATGTTCAGGCACCTG
>JANXSA010000350.1 GCA_025352915.1 Rhodospirillales bacterium
TTTCCAGGCAGATGCGGCTGCATCCGCTCCCACTGGTGGTCTGTCAACATCAACCGAACCGACGACATCCAACGCTCCCGCAAAAGGAGCTTGAATCAGATTTCCTGCCGAGCCGGAATCCCGAATGTCAACGCGATCTAACACCCACCCAAGAAAAACCAACCATTTCGGCGACGCCCCTTCAAGCCGGACACCTCCCCCACCCACGTGCCCAAAAGAATAAAAGTCTTTTTGCTTCTTTTTCTTCAGAAAAAGAAGAATCCTTCCTCCCCCCCTAGCCATGCTCCGCTGGTCCGCCGCCCTCCTCACCCTCCCGCTCCCCGGCCTCGGCCACGCCCTCGTCGGCGCCCTCCCCCGCGCCTTGCTCATCACCACCATCTCCCTGCTCTGGGTGGCCCTCTTCGCCTTGCTACTGACCGTCGAAACTGTCACCCAAACCCATCTCATACTCTCCGCCATCTGGATGGTCACGGCTCTCTCCGCCGTCCTGGCCGCCGCCGCCGACGCCTGGCGCCTCGCCCGCGCGCCCACCCGCCCGCCCGTCCCCTGGCCCCGCCGCACCGCGACACTGGCCGCCGTCCTGGGCCTGAACACCGGCCTCGCCTACCTCCCCATTGCCCCGATCACCTGGCGCAGCTTCTATATCCCCAGCCCCTCGATGGCCCCCACCCTGCGCCCTGGCGATCGGTTCATCGTCCAGGAAGGCTGGTACGACACAAATCCGCTCCAACGCGGCGACATCGTCGTCTTCTCCCGACCCCACGACCATGCCGGTTACGTCAAGCGTGTCATCGGCCTCGGCGGCGACCGCGTCCGCATGGTCAATGGCACCCTGCTGCTCAACAGCACCCCGGTGCCCAGCACCCGCCATCCCACCGAGCCGAACCAGCAAATCCTCACCCTGCCCGACGGCCCCAGCTATACTGTGGCCAAGCTCTCCAACCAGGGCTTCGCCAACAACACCCCCGAATTCCTCGTTCCGCCCGGCCACTTCTTCGTTCTCGGCGACAACCTCGACAACAGCTACGACAGCCGCACCGACGCGCGCCTGCGCTACATTCCCACCGCCAACCTGATCGGCCGCGCCGCCATCATCTACTGGCCATTCACCAATGGCCGCTTCGGCACGTCCCTGCGATAAGCCGCACAGCCCGTCGCCAAAAAAAACCCTTGCGACGGTTAGTTATGTCAGTTAGATTGCCCGGATGACCCATGACACAAACCCTCCCCCCAAGGCGTTCGGCGCCTTCGCGGCGGAGCTATGTGCCAGCCTCATCGCCCGCAACAAGCTGCTCGCCATGCTGCTGAAGCCGTTCCTGGACTACTTCCAGCGCACCATGGCCGCCGTCGAAACCCTGCTCGCCGCCCTGCGCGCCGGCCAGTTCACCCCTCCTTCCACCCAGGCACCTTCCGCCCCCGCGCCCGCCGCTCGCAGCACCGCCGCACGCCCCACATCCGTATCCGCGCCCCGTATCGCGGCCCCCCGTGTCATCCTGTGCCGCCCGCGCCAGCCCCGCGCGCCCGATGCCGCCAGCACCCCATCAGCACCCAGGCCGCCCATCATCACGCGGCATCGCCCCCGCTTCACCCCCGCCAACACCCCGCCCGCGTCTTTTCGTTTTTTTGCCCCCTCCCAGCGCCCCGGAAGAACCACATCAATTTCGTTACGATAACGTAACCAATAACAAAACCCCATATCCACCAGCCCGCCCCCCGTGCCATCCCTGTCGCAAACGGAGCCCGCCATGCCAACCACCACCGCCGCCGACATCCTGACCTTCTGGTTCCAGGGCGACCCCGCCATCTGGCGCACCGACCCATGGTTCAAGAAGAACGACGCCTTCGACAGCGAAATCCGCACCCGCTTCGCCACCGCCGTCCACGCCGCCCAGGACGGCGTCCTCGATGCCTGGACCGCAACACCCGGCGGCACCCTGGCCCTGCTCATCCTGCTCGACCAGTTCGCCCGCAACATCCATCGCGGCTCCCACCTCGCCTTCGCCGGCGACGCCCACGCCCGCCGCATCGCCCGCGCCGCCACTGCCGACGCCATCGAGGACCGCCTCACCCCGGTCCAACGCGTCTTCCTCTATCTGCCCTTCGAACACTCCGAAGCCCCCGAGGACCAGGAGGATTCCATCCGCCTGTTCGAATCCCTCCCCCCCTCCTCCTGGCGCGACAACGTCGTCCTCTACGCCCACAAGCACCGCGACGTGATCCAAGAATTCGCCCGCTACCCCCACCGCAACGCCGCCCTGGGCCGCGAAAGCACCCCGGCCGAAACCGCCTGGCTAGCCGCCGGAGGCGGCTTCTAACCCAATCTCCGTCTCGAACACCGCCAGGAAATCCGCCAAAAACTGCGTCCGCTCCCGCGCCAGCCGCCCCCCCGTGCCCGTCTGAAACCCACCCTCCAGCGTCAACAGCTTCGTCCGAAAATGGTCAATGGCAAACGCCCGGTCATCCAGCGCCCGCCGCTCCCCGCGCGGATCATCCGCGTCATACAACGCCGAGCCCATCCGCCCCGCCGTATAGAAACACCGTGCCACCCCGATCGCCCCGATCGCCTCCAGCCGGTCGGCGTCCTGAAGAATCCGTGCCTCCAGCGTCCGCGGCGCAATCCCCGCCGAAAAACTATGCGCCTCAATCGCATGCGCCACCGCCTCGATCCGCCCAGCCGCCCAGCCCATCTCGCCCAGGATTCCCCGCCCCCGCTCCGCCGCCAGCCGCGAGGCCTGGCTGCGCAGCGGCGACGACTTCTCCACATGCACGCAATCATGCAACAGCACCGCCGCCGCCAACACCTCGCCATCGCCGCCTTCCACCGCAGCGATCACCCGCGCATTGGCCCACACCCGGCCGAGATGCCCCACATCATGCGACCCGTCATCGCCCCCCGCCACCAGCGGCACCAACCGCCCGGCCAACAACCCAAAAGGAGAAAACACCATCACCCCCGCTCATCCGCCTACCACGACATCGACTGCACCGGCACCGGCGCGGTGCGCGAATTGCGGCCCGGCGACGCCGTCGACGTCCACTCGGTAAACGGCATATAGCGTGGCGCCAGGAACTGATAGGTGCGCGAGATCAGGTCCCACGGCACATCCTCGCCCCGCTCGGCATCGCTCCACCCATCCAGGATCGGCTGCCAGGCGCGCTGGGTGCGATACAACTGGTCCCGGTTGGACCGGATGAACGCCTGCTGGCCTTCCATGTTGCGCAGCGAGTTCAACACCTCCCCGGTCTGCGCCGCCACCTCGTCAAAGCGCGCCTGGAACTGCTCACGCGCGGTATTGGCCAGCCGCAACACCCGGTTCAGCGTCTCCTGGCGCTGGCTATCGCCCCGCTGCGTCGCCACGATCCGCTCAAGCCGCCCGGTCATCATCTGCACCACCCGCAACAGCCGGTCGCGCAACGCCTCGATATACGCCAGCTCACCGGCCAATGCCTCGACCAACGCCACCACGGCATCCTTGCTCGCCAGCCCAAGCTCGGTGGCGGCACGTTCGAACGCCAGTTGAACCTGCTGCCGCAACGCCGGCTCCGTCTCCAACCGCGCGATCGGATCACCCTTGGCCGGATCGGCGGCGTCGGGATCGATCCACGACAGCAACTGCAACTTGACGATGCTGAAGGCCCGTCGGCGATGCTCGGCCGCCGGCTCCCAACTTGCCTGCCCGCTCAGTACCTCGCTGGGCAACCGGTCGCCCAGGCTGAGACCGCAGACGTAATCGAGGCTCTCGGCGATCAGCCCAAGCATCCGCCCATCCGGGCTGTCATCACCGATGCCGAACTCCCGTTGCAACGCCCGCAACGGCACGATCGCCTCGCGTTCGCCCAGCGTCACCACCATCACCGGCGTGCCATCGGCCCGGGCCCGGCGGAAGCTGACGGTGCCAAGCATGGTGAAAACCTGGTGCTTCAGAACGCACCGGTCAGGGAGGGCGTCATCGCTGGTCATGCTCGGCCTCGTCGTACTGGACCACACTCAACCCCTGGGCTTAAGGCAGGATGAACGCCGCCATTTGCAGGCGGTGCGCAGGCCAAGCAAAAAAGACACGCAGTGAAAGGAATCATCAAGGAACCATGCCATAAATAGGGATTGTCCCATTGTGTGAGACCAACATGCGTTCTGTTCCATACCACGATCTGTCCCCCACCGGGCGCAGCCGGCGCGTCCCACCACCGCCGAGCGAGTCCCATGCCGAGCGGGCCCATCTCCGCAGGCTCCGGCGCGACCTGACCGAGGCCACCGAGCATGAGGGATTTGTACTGCATTATCAGCCTTGTATCGCGCTGCGCAGCGGCACGATCGTCGGTGGCGAGGCATTGATCCGCTGGCCGCATCGCAAGCGCGGGTTGATGGCGGCCGGCTCGTTCATCCCGGTGGCCGAGCAATCCGGCCTGATCACCGATATCGGCGCCTGGGTTTTGCGGGCTGCCTGCCTCGCCGCCACGGGCTGGGCCCCCGCCATCCGCGTCTCGGTGAATGTATCGGCGCGCCAGTTGCACGACCAGGAGTTGCTGCGCCAGATCGGCGACTCGCTGGACGCCTCGGGACTGGAGCCCGAACGCCTGGAGATCGAGCTGTCCGAGGCGATCCTGATGGACGACAACCTCGACACGCTGCTGGCCCTGTCGGCCGTACGCGACCTCGGCGTCGGCATCACGCTGGACGATTTCGGCTCCGGTGTCGCCAGCCTGGCGATGCTCAAGCGCCTGCCGCTGGAACAGATCAAGCTCGATCGCGCCTTGGTCCGCACCTTGCCGGACGATGCCGAGGACGTCGCCATCGTCCAGGCCATCGTCGACACCAGCCATGCCCTCGGCCTGGGCGTGGTGGCCGAAGGAATCGAGACCGAAGCCCAACGCAGCCTGTTGACCGCCATGGGCTGCGATCACGGCCAAGGCTACCTGTTCAGCCAGCCGCTGCCCGAGGACCAGTTTCGCCAACGCCTGGGCAAGCTCGCCGCCTGATCCGCTTGCCGCAACGGGCGTGGAAAGCCCATAGAGAGCTGGTGAACACAACCCTGCTCGAAGACTTCCTGCTGAACCACCTGCGCGCCCAGGCACCCGTCTCGGCCGATCCGGTCCAGGTGGCGCGCGCGTTCCAAGCCGCCACCGACCCGGACAACCGCGCGCCCGAGGCATGGCACCGCCATCTCTCGGCCATCCGCCGCACCGCGCTGCGCCTGGCCGAGGACGGGCGGGTCGAGGTGCTGCGCAAGGGCAAGCCGGTGCCGGCCGCCGAAGCCCGCGGGGTAATCCGGTTGCGCCTGCCATCCGAGAGCGCGCCGTGAAACGCCTGCTGCCGCTGCTGCTCGCCCTGTTGCTGCCGGCCTGTCGTGGCGATGGTGCCGGCGGGCTCGATCCGCCAGGGGTGCTCGATATGACCCGGCTCGTCCGGCCATCGACGCCGAACACCGCGCTGGCCGCGCCGGCGGGGTTTTCGCCCACGCCCGACCTGATCACGCCACGCTATCGCACCGATCCCGACCGGCTATTCGCCGCGATCCGCACGGTGGCCCTGGCCCAGCCCAGGACATTCGCGCATGGCGATTTCAGTGGCACGCGACAGGCGCATTTCATTGCGCGCAGTGCGTGGCTGAACTACCCGGATCTGATCGCGGTCCAGGTTACGCCGGAGTCAGAGCTGATCCTGTGGTCGCGCAGCGTCTATGGCCGCTCGGATTTTGGGGTGAACAAGGCCCGGCTGACCGCCTGGCTGGCCGCCCTGGAGGTGGCGCTGACAGCGCCCTGATCCCCATCGCTACGCCGCCGCCGTCACCACCGCCAGGACGGCGGCACCATAGCGGACCAGCTTGGACGCGCCCACACCTTTGACCTCGCCCAGTTCCTCCATTGTCCGCGGGCGCACGGCGGCGAGTTCGCGCAGCGTGGTGTCGTGGAAGATGACATAGGGCGGCACCGCCTGGGTCTTGGCCTCCGCCGCCCGCCACTGCCGCAGCGCCTCGAACAGGCCGGCCGCCTCGGGCGAGCCGGTGGCGGCCAGAGTGGCGGCGGCGCGCTGTTCGCGGGCACGCGGGCGCGGGGCGGCGAGAATGTCCTCGCGCAACATCACCACCTCCTGCCCCTTCAGGATCGGCCGCGCCTTGTCATCGACCAGGCTGAGCGAGGCGAATTCGCCGGTATCGACGTTGAGCGCGCCGCGGGCGATCAACTGGCGGATGACCCCGCGCCAGAATGCCTCGCTGCGTCCGGCGCCGACGCCGAAGGTCGGCAGCCCGTCATGGCCCCAGCGGGTGATGGCATCCGAGGTCTTGCCCAGCAGCACCGAGATCACGTGCAAGGCGCCAAAACGCTGGCCGGTGCGGTAGACCGCCGACAGCGCTTTCTGCGCATCGATGGTGCCATCGAACAGCCCGACCGGGCTGGCGCAATTATCGCAATGGCCGCACGGCGCCGGCAAATCCTCGCCGAAACAGGCCAGCAACTGGCGGGTGCGGCATTCCGTCGTCTCGGTCAGCGAGATCATCGCCTCCAGCCGCGCCCGCATGGCGCGCTTCTGTTCCTCCGGCGCGGCGGAGGAATTCAGCCAGTAGCGGGCGCGGGCGATATCCTCGCCGCCGTACAGCAACAGGGTCTCCGCCGTGTCGCCATCGCGGCCGGCGCGGCCGATCTGCTGGTAATACGCCTCCGGGCTGTCGGGCATGTCGAGATGGGCGACGAAGCGCACATCGGGCCGGTCGATGCCCATGCCGAAGGCGATGGTGGCGACCACCACGACGGCCTCGCCGGAGCGGAACCGCGCCGCCGCGGCGCGCTTGATCTGCGGGTTGAGCCCGGCATGGAAGGCGACGGCGGAGATCGACTTGGCGTTCAGCGACTCGGCCATGCGCTCGGTCTTGGCGCGGCTGCCGCAATAGACGATGCCGGCCTCGCCCTTGTGGCGCTTGAGCAAAGCGAGGAGTTGCTGGGTTTCGCCGGCCTTGGCCTCGGCACCGATTTGCAGGTTCGGGCGATGGAAGCTGGCGGCGAACACGCGGGCGTCGCGCATGTCCAGGGCGGCGAGAATATCCAGCCTTGTGCGCGGATCGGCGGTGGCGGTCAGCGCCAGCCGCGGCACGCCGGGGAACAGCCGGGCCAGTTGCGCGAGATCGCGGTATTCCGGGCGGAACTCGTGGCCCCACTGGCTGACGCAATGCGCCTCGTCGATCGCCACCAGGGCGATTTCCTGGCGCTGCAGGCGTTCCAGCGTGCCGGGCGAGAGCAGGCGTTCGGGCGAGACGTAGAGCAGGTCGAGCATGCCGGCATCGAGCTCGCGGCCGACGCGGCGATGCTCCTCGGGCTCCAACTCGGAATGCAGCGCGCCAGCCGAGACGCCGAGCTGGCGCAAGGCGGCGACCTGATCGTCCATCAGCGCGATCAGCGGCGAGATCACGACAGCAGTGCCATGCCGGCACAAAGCGGGGATCTGATAGCACACCGACTTGCCGCCGCCGGTGGGCATCAGCACCAGCGCGTCGCCGTCGGCCAGGACGTGGTCGATCACCTGTTCCTGCAGGCCGCGAAAGCTCGGGAAGCCGAAGATACGGCGCAGCGTGGCCCGCGCTTCGTCAGTCCGCGCTTCGTCAGCCGGTGAATCCAGGCGCGGGGGCGCGGCATCCATGGCGGTGCTCAGGGCGTGCGTATGATGATCTCCACCCGGCGCGCCTCTTCAGCGGTGCCGACGGTGTTCACCTCGCCCTCGCCGACACGCATCAGCCGGGCGGGCGCGATCCCGCCGGCGGCCATCAGGTCCTTGATCTGCTGGGCGCGCAGCAGCGAGAGTTGGAGGTTGGCCTGCTGGCTGCCAACGGTGCTGGCAGAGCCGATGATGTCGACCTGCTTGGCGGGGTTCTGCTTGGCATAGGCGATCGCGGCGGCCACCACATCTCGCGCCGCCGGGTCGAGTTCGGCGGACAAGGGGTGGAAGAAGACGATGAATTTTTCGTTCGCCATGACCTGCGCGGGGGCGAACGCCAGCAGGGTGGCGAAAAGGGCACCCATGATCGTCAAACGGCGGCGCATACCCGATTCTCCCTGGCACATCCTGATGCGCCTAGGTGCGCCACACCGCGCTGCCGCGTCAATGTCGAACCCCGGGCGCCAAGGCGGCTGTCAGCCGGCGGCGGCCACCGCGCGGCCGCCGGACAGCCGCCAGATCCGGTCCAGCCGCTCGACGCCGATCAGGCGATGGGCGATCAGCAGCACAGTGCGCCCTTCGGCGGCGGCGTTCAGCGCCTGGAAGAATTCGCGCTCGGTGGCGGCGTCCAGCCCGGCGCAGGGTTCGTCCAGCACCAGCACCGGGGCGTCGGACAACAGCGCCCGGGCCAGCGCCAGGCGGCGCCCCTGGCCGCCGGAAAACCCCATCCCGCCCTCGCCGACCCAGGCAT
>JANXSA010000388.1 GCA_025352915.1 Rhodospirillales bacterium
CCAAAGGCCGAGGGCCTTTGGAAACCCATTCATTTAGAAATGGATAAGGTCCAGGGGCTTGGCCCCTGGCGGGTCTGGGCAGAGCCCAGCCTTATCTGCCTAGAGAGTCTCTCTTGGCGAGGGTTGGAATTAGCTGGCGGAAGGCTGCATCCGTTCCCGCAAGGCGCCCAGCCTCGCGCCCAACCGCGCCTCGATCCGCCCGCGCAGCTTGCCGATCCGTCCCACCCCGGCCAGCCGGCGGTCGAGAAACGCTGCCGTCGCCGCCCCATCGGCGCTGTCGTCGCGCAGCCAATACAGCAGCGTCGCCGAGTACACCCCGGCCAGGATGGCGCGCTTGGTGTACCAGCTGAAATCGGCCGATGCATCGCCGGCCAAGTGCCAGACCTCGTCCACCGTCCGCGCCAGCGACCCGGCCGCCACACCGGCATGACGGGGCAACACCAACATCCCAAGCGCCCGGCGTACCGCCTCACGATGCGGCGCCAGTGCCGCCAGCCGCCCGAGCACCAGCGCCTTCACCCGTCCAGTGGTGCGCAAATCGGCGAAGCCCGGTTCGGCGGCAATCCGCGCCAGGTCCCGATCGGCCAGGTCGATGAAGCTCTCGACCATGTCGATCGCGCCGCCGGGGAACAGCAACTCGGCCTCCAGCCGCGCCGACTCCGCGCTATGCCCGGCCTCGCTCAGCGCGGCTTGCAGCGCCCGCCAGCCCCAGCCATTGGCCGGTACATGCTCCAAAGCCAGCGCCAGGGCCGCGTCGCGGTCGGCGGATCGCTCGGGTGCCGCCCTCATGGCCGCGCTGCCTGCTGCGCGGCCACCCGGGCGAGTTCCTCGTTGAAGCCGAACAACGAAAAATCCTGCATCCGCATCGGGTACATGATCCCGTCCAGGTGGTCGTACTCGTGCTGCACCACCCCGGCATGAAAGCCGGTGACCTCGCCGCCGACCGGCTTGCCGTCGGTGTCCACGCCCTTGTAGCGGATGCGCCAGGACCGCGGCACCGCGGCGCGCAGCCCGGGGATCGACAGGCAGCCCTCCCAGCGCAGCCGGACGTCGTCGCCCAGCAACTCCACCTCGGGGTTGATCACAACCGCGTTGGGCAGCACCGCGGTATCCGCCGCATCGCCACTGGCGCGCTCCGGATTCACCCGGACCACGAACAGCCGCAGCGGCACATGCACCTGGGGTGCTGCCAGCCCGGCGCCGCTGGCATCCTCCATAGTCTCGATCATGTCGCGCACCAGGCGCCGTATCTCCGGCGCCGTCGGATCGGCCACCGCTTCGGCGCGCGCCAGCAGTACCGGGTGGCCCATACGGGCAATTTTCAGGATGGCCATGCGTCAGTCCCCTCGCCGGGTTGTTCAAATGGGCGGCGAAAACGGTTTGCCAGCCCGCCCCCCCGTGATATAGCGCGCTCTTTCCGGGACAGGCCACTGTCCAGGGACCCTTTTGCCGTCCGGACAGTCTGGATGGCATCCATCGAGTGGAGAAGGCGGCCAAGTGCAGGTTCTCGTTCGTGACAACAATGTCGACCAGGCGCTCAAGGCGCTCAAAAAGAAGATGCAGCGCGAAGGAATCTTTCGCGAGATGAAGCTGCGCCGCCATTTCGAGAAGCCGTCGGAGCGCCGCGCCCGCGAGGCCGCCGAAGCGGTTCGTCGCGCCCGCAAGATGGAGCGCAAGCGCCTGGAGCGCGAAGGCTTCTGATCCCCACGCGGGAGCCGAACGGCTCCCGCGGCCAAGGTTTTCTTGAGCTTGCTAAGGCAGCGTGGCGGCGATCAGGTCGGCCGTAGCATGTTCGTTGTGCGCGCGCAGCCCTGCCACCACGCCCTGGCGGTCGGCGGCGCTGCGGTTCTGGCTCATCTTCCACTGCGCCTCAATGCGCTGTGACCGCAGCCGGAACCCCCTGATTCCCCGCACCATTCCCGCCCGGTAGGTCGGGTCAAGCCCATCCACGTCAAACGTCGTATCATGCGCCGACAGCCGCCGCAGCATGCCATACAGCGTTTCGGCGTCGTCGACCGCCTCCAGCACGCCATGGATATGCACCGCGGCATAATCCCAGGTCGGCACCGCCGGCTGGGTCGCATACCAGCTCGGCGAAACATAGGCATGTGGCCCGCCAAAGATCGCCAATCCCTGCCCGCCCGCCAATTCCGCGCATTGCGGATTGGCGCGGCCCAGATGCCCCTCCAGCAGCAGCGCCTCGCCCTCGCGCGCCACCGTGAACGGGATATGCGAGGCGCTCACCCCGTCCGCCCCGGTGGTCACCAGCACGCCGAACGAATGCGCCGTCACCAGGGCGGCGATCTTCTCCAAGTCGGTCTCAACAAACGCCGGACGCAGATACACCAGCCCCTCCATTCCAATTGCCGTGCGAAATTCATCTAGGCTAGAATTGGCCTGCCATGGACAGCCAATCAACTTCATCGACCCTAGACCACTCTCGCCAGGAGGCGGTTTTCGAGCGGGTGCGCGGCGGCATTTTGGCCGGAACCCTGGCGCCCGGCGTGCGCCTGCCGGCGACGCGACATCTGGCGGAGGAACTGGGGGTCGCGCGACAGACCGTGGTGCTGGCCTATGAACGGCTGGCCGCCGAAGGCTACGTACGGGCCCGGATGGGCAGCGGTACGTACGTCGCAACCGACCTGCCGGATGCCGTGCCGTCGCCGGGGCGGGCGGCTACCGGGGCGGCGCAGGTGCTGTCCAAGCGAGGGGCGTTGATCGCCGCGACGCCGATCAACGCGCTGGCACCGAGCCTGCCGGAGATCATCTTGCTGGCGCCCGGCGTGCCGGCCAATGACCTGTTCCCGACGGCCGCCTGGGCGCGCGAGACGGCGCGGGTGTTTCGCGCTTTGCCGGCGCATTTCCTGGGCTATCCCGACCCCCAGGGGCTGCCGGAACTGCGCATCGAGATCGCCGCCCACCTGGCCGCGACGCGCGGGCTGATTGCCGATCCCGGGCAGATCGTGGTCACCACCGGCACGCAACAGGCGCTGCGGATCGCCGCCGACCTGGTGCTGGATGCCGGTGAGCCGGCCTGGGTCGAGGAACCCGGCTACATCGCCGGACGCGGCGCGCTGATCGCCGCCGGCGTGGTTCCGGTGCCGGTGCCAAGCGACGAGGACGGGCTGGATGTCGCCGAGGGGGTGCGCCTGGCACCCGCGGCGCGGCTCGCCCTGGTAGCACCTTCGCACGCCACGCCGCTGGGCGGCGCGCTGACCATCGGGCGGCGCTTCGCCCTGCTCGACTGGGCGGCCCAGGCCGGGGCATGGGTGCTGGAAGACGATTGCGACAGCGAATTCCGCTGGAGCGGCAAGCCGCTGCCCCCCCTGGCGTCGCTCGATCACGCCCATGCGTCCACCGGGCGGGTGATCTATTGCGGCACCTTCAGCAAAACCCTGGCCCCGGCGCTGCGGCTGGGTTTCGCAGTGATGCCGGCCCAACTGACGGCCGCCTTCGTCCGCGTGCGCGCGCTGTCGGATCGCGGGCCAGCCACCCTGCAACAGGCGGTCCTGGCCGGGTTCATGCGCGCCGGCCTGCTCGCCCCGCATATCCGCCGCATGCGGACGGAATACGCCCGCCGCCGCGCAGCACTGCTCGATGCCCTGCGCCAGCATTGCGCCCAAGCCGTTCCCCGCGCCGCCCCCGGCGGGCTGCATCTGGTGCTGGACCTGCCCGCCGGCAGCGATGAAGGGCGCATCGCCGCCGCCGCCCGCGACCGCGGCCTCGCGGTGGTGCCGCTGCGCGCCTATTTCAGCGGCACCCCGCAATTGACCATATTATTATTATTATTTTACGAACGTTTTTCTTATCAAAAATTACCTCTGTTGATCATTTAAAAGAATTAACTGATTTGCCCTTGGTAGGCGTTTTTCCTTACCTTAAAGATATTGGAACAGAGGGTATTGCTGTGGAGCAAAATCCAAATTCATTAATATCCGAATCGTTTCGTAATTTTAGAACCAACTTACAGTATACCAACGTTGACAACGCTGCAAAAACGTACTTA
>JANXSA010000389.1 GCA_025352915.1 Rhodospirillales bacterium
GCCGAGGAGGCGGGCGAGGGGGCGGAGGGTTCGGCCGAGGGATTTGAGGATTTGGGGCGGGGCGGTGGCGAGGAGGGCTTGGGTGGCGGGGTCACGCAGGAGGTTGTTGAGCTGTTCCATGCCCCAGGCGGCTTTGTAGCCGATGGTGACGACGAGCCAGGCGCGGCGGTGGTGGATGTAGGGGGCGGGCGGGCCGCCCTTGGGCGCGGGCTGGCCTTCGGGGCGGGGGGAGCGCTGGCGGGGGAGGCGGCCGGCGGCGATGAGGGCGAGGAGGCGGGCGAGGCGTTGGCGGGCGCGGGAGACGCGGTTCCAGACCGGGACGCAGAAGCGGACGAGATGGTGCAGGCCGGCGGCGATGACGGGCAGGAGGACGACAAAGATCGAGTCCAGGCGTTCGGCCAAAGCCGTCGCCGGATGCGGGGCATCCGTGGGCGCCTGGGGTGCGTTCATGTTCATGTTGTGTTCTTAACATGCTCCGGTGGAGGATGCAAGAATTTTTGCCTGGAATTTTTGCGGGGGGGGGGTGGCGGGCGGTGCGAAGAGATCGAGCTGGTTCAGGGGCATGTTGGCGGTCAGGCGGGTGCAGCGCGGACGAGGTTGAGGGCGAGGCGGCGGGTGCGTCGATGTTCAGTTCATGCGCCGCAACCCGGAATAGGCGCCGGAGGTGCGCAGCGTGATGGTGACGGTCTCCCGCCCGCGATTGCGCCAGTACCAGCCATGGCCACCGTCGAACCCGGCGGTAAGCACGCCACTGTCGCCGGCGACGCCACGGGCGGATTTGTAGCTGCTCTCCTTGCCGCCGGCAGAGGGGGTGCCGTGCAAGTCGTAATTGGCCACGCCGCCCTGCACGGTCCAGGTGAACTCGACGCTGGCGCCCTTAGCCATGGTCATCTTCCATTCCACGCCCTCGGCCGGGCGCAGGGTGATGGTGGTCTCGTCGCTGCGCGAGGGCGCGGGCGCGGGCTGGGCCATGGCGGGGCCAGGCAGGAACGCGGCGGCGAACGGGCGCCACAGGCCGGAGCGGCGGTCGTCCGGCTTGATGGCAGGCGCCTGGTCTCGGGCGCGGTCGGTTTCGGCCTCGGCGGCCAGTTGCTGCTTGATCTCGCCCATTTCGGTCAGGCGCAGCACGCGGCCGATGCCGGTGGGGTCGATGGCGTATTCGGCCGGCAGCACGACTGTGACCAGCAGCACGGCGGCGGCCAGGATGGCGATGATGGTGGAGCGCAGCAATTGGGCGGCGCTGGGCAACTCGGCGCGAGTGGGGATGTCGTTGTTGTACACGAAGGTGTCTCCTCAGCCCTGGGTGACGAAATAGCCGGTGAGCTGCATGCCGATCAGCACGAAGCCGGCCGTCATCATCACCACGTTTGCGGTATAGGCATGGCGCCAGAAGCCGCCGCCGCGGCGCCAGTAGCTGATGGCGATCAGGATGGCGGCGAGTGCCAGCAACTGGCCGATCTCGACGCCGACGTTGAAGGCGAGGAGGTTGGGCAGCAGCCCGTCCGGGGACAGGTTGTATTCCTGCACCTTGGTGGCCAGGCCGAAGCCGTGAAACAGGCCGAACACCAGCGTCGCGGCCTTGGTGTTGGGCTGGACGCCGAACCAGCGCTGGAACGCGCTGAGATTGTCGAGCGCCTTGTAAACCACGGAGAAGCCGATGATCGCATCGATGATGTAGGCGCTGACGGCGATGTCGAAATACACGCCGAGGATCATCGTGGTGGAATGGCCGACGGCGAACAGCGTGACATAGGTCGCGATGTGCTTCAGCCGGTAGAGGAAGAAGATCACCCCGGCCAGAAACAGCAGGTGGTCGTAGCCGGTGACCATGTACTTGGCGCCGAGATAGGCGAAGGGGATCAGGTGGACCCCGGTGATCTCCTGGATGTAGCCCTTGTCGCCCTCGGCCACCGCATGCGCGAGGGCGAGCATGGGCCATCCCGCCATTGCGCCCAGGGCGATCAGCAACAGGCCTGCTGCGGCGGGACGTATCTGCATCGGGCGGTGGTCCAAAGCGGTTGGCGGTTCGCGACAGATAGGCGCTGACCCGCCGGTTGACAATATCCCCTCCAGGGGGATACGAAGAATTCATGTTGGAAAATCATGGTCATACTACTCACCCGAACATCGTCAAGCGGCTCAAGCGGGCCGATGGACACCTGCGCGGGGTCATCGAGATGATCGAGGCCGGGCGCCCCTGCATCGACATCGCCCAGCAGCTCCACGCCGTGGAGAAGGCGATCAGCGAGGCGAAGAAGACGCTGATCCGCGACCATCTGGACCATTGCCTGGAGGCGACCTTGGGCGGGCTCGACCGTGAGCAGCGCCGGCCGATCGACGAGTTCAAGGAAATCACTCGCTACCTCTAGTGCTCTGACTCATTCAGATGGTGCAGCATGAATCAGAGCACTAGATCGATTTTGTGGGCCGATTCAGCCAATGGACTGAAGTGTCCGTTGGCATCGGATCACTAGGAGCCGCCGATGTCGAGCTTTGCCGAACTGCTCCAGCAGGACGCGGGGAACGCCTGGTTGTTCATCCCCAGCGCGATCGTGCTGGGGGCGCTGCACGGATTGGAGCCGGGCCAATCCAAGACGATGATGGCCGCCTTCATCATTGCCATCCGCGGTACGGTGGGTCAGGCGGTGCTGCTTGGCATTGCCGCGACGGTTTCCCACACCGCGATCGTGTGGCTGGTGGCGATCGGCGGCATGTACCTGTGGCAGGGAATGGCGCCGGAAGCCTTGGAGCCGTGGTTCCAGTTGATGTCCGGTGTGATCATCATCGCCATGGCGGTGTGGATGCTGTGGCGTACGCGTGCCGACCGGCGGCGTGCAGAGATGGCGAGGGTTCACCATCACCACCACGACCATGAGGGCGATGTCCGTCGCATTGACACCGGGCATGGTGTGGTGGCGGTGGAGATCAACGAGGATGGCGTGTCGCCGCGCTGGCGCCTGCGCACGCTCTCTGGCCAGCATTGGCACGCCGAGGACGTGACGGTTACGATCGAGCGTCCCGACGGGCGCCGAGAACAGTTCGACTTCGAGGCACGCGATGGAGTCCTGCACTCACGCAGTGCGGTCGCCGAACCGTATGAGTTCATGGTCCGCGTTAGTCTCGGCCATGCCGGGCATAGCCACGACTACGACCTCGCCTATGTCGAGCCTACGAACCCGGCGAACGACCACATGCACGAGCAAGCTCGTGGGCTCGACCTCGCCACTCACGGCTATCAGGATGCGCATGCCCTCGGTCATGCCAACGACATCCGCCGCCGCTTCGCCGATCGCCACGTCACCACGTGGCAAATCGTCGGCTTCGGCCTCACCGCGGGCCTCATTCCCTGTCCGGCCGCCATCACGGTGCTTCTGCTCTGCATTCAACTGAAGGAACTGGCGCTAGGTGCAGTACTGGTCGTGTCCTTCTCCATCGGCCTTGCGTTGATGCTTGTTGTTGTCGGCGCCCTTGCTGCACTCAGTGTACACCACGCTATCGGTCGCTCGCGCTGGTTCGCATCCCTTGCCGATCGCGCACCCTACCTGGCCGGCGCGATCATCATCCTGGTCGGCATCTACGTAAGCCTCCACGGATTGCAACTGCTCCGCGTTTAAATCGGCGCCAATCAGGCCTCCGGCAGCACGCCAAGTTCCTGGGAAAAGGGGTCAGGGGCCGGCGGCCCCAGCGGGTGGAGGGCAGAGCCCTCGTCTTTCTTCAGCCGTGTTGAAGCGCATCCCGAATGACTTGAGGCTTGCGTGAGATCGCCTGGAGATAGGCAGCGGCCGGGGCGTCCGGCGTCCGCCTGCCTTGCTCCCAGTTTTTCAGGGTCGCTAGAGGGATGCGGTAGGCGTCCGCGAATTCGTGCTGGGACATGTGAAGCTGCCGGCGGATGGCGCGCACGTCTGGGACTTCGACCACGTGCATCGCGGCGCCCGCCTTCTTGCCGTCGGCATAGGCCGCGGCTTCGGTCATTCCTTCGATCAGATCCTTTGCGAACTTGCCCATTGGATTATCCTTTTCTGCCGCAGCTCTGTTTGAGGGCCGTCGCCAGCACCCTCACCTGCTTTTTTTCATCGGGCGTCATGTTCTCCCGCTGCGCCTTTGCGTAGACCAGCAGCAGGAAGATCGGCATCTGGGGGTCGTGGTAGAAATAGACTATCCGAGCGCCGCCACGTTTGCCCATTCCCTGGCGTTGCCACCGCACCTTGCGGACGCCGCCCGTCTGCGGGATCACGTCACCGGATTCCGTGCGATGAAATCCACAAACATTTCGCGCTCACCCTCATCCCAGATATCCCGTGCCAGTCGCTGAAACAGCGGCAGCTCGACCACGGTGATCGGGATGCTTGACACCGGGGCGTTATACGCCAATGGCGCTTAATTGCAGTATAAATACGCCATTGGCGTTCATATGGCATGCGTTGCCTGATAGGCGGTGGACCCGGATACGGCGCATATGAGCTATCCGACGAGCCCGGGACTGAACGTCTATAACGCGCGGGCAATCCGTTGGGGAGTAATGTGCTGTTTCTGGACCCGGTGGGGAAGGAATACTTCTCCTCGCAGGTATTGGAGGGTGCAGGATTGGTGGAATGCCGGAGCGAATTCTGCCATACGAGGTTGCGTATTCTAATTGATGAAAGTTTTTTGGTTCTTTTTTTCAAAAAAGAACGTTTTTACTTTGGGGCATAGATAGAAGAAAGCAAGTAGGAAGCGTGGATCCTTCGCTGCGCTCAGGATGACGGGGTGGTGGTGGGGTTACTGGCGGCCGCCTTCGAAGAAGTCTTTTACTTTGGCGAAGAAGCCGGTGGATTCCGGGGAGCCTTTGCCGTGGCCTTTGCCTTCGGCTTCGAATTCTTCGAGCAGTTCGCGCTGGCGTTTGGTCAGGCTTTGCGGGGTTTCGACGGCGACCTGGATGTACATGTCGCCGCGGGCGGCGCTGCGCAGGACGGAGAAGCCTTTGCCGCGCAGGCGGAATTGTTCGCCGGTTTGGGTGCCGGGGGGGATTTTGACGCGCGCTTTGCTGCCGTCGATGGCGGGGACTTCAATTTCGCCGCCGAGGGCGGCCTGGGTCATGGGGAGGGGGACGCGGCAGAAGATGTTGGCGCCGTCGCGCTGGAAGATTTCGTGGGCGCGGATGCCGACGTGGACGTAAAGATCGCCGGCGGGGGCGCCGGGGCCGCCGGCTTCGCCTTCGCCGGAGAGGTGGATGCGGGTGCCGTCCTCGACGCCGGCGGGGATGGCGACCGAGAGGGTGCGTTCGCGCTGGATGGTGCCGTTTCCGGAGCAGATGCGGCAGGGGTTCTTGATGGTTTGGCCACGGCCGGCGCAGGTGACGCAGGTGCGTTCGACGAGGAAGAAGCCTTGTTGCATGCGGACCTTGCCGGCGCCGCCGCAGGTGTTGCAGGTCTCGGCGGCGGCGCGTTCCTTGGAGGTTGAGCCGGTGCCGGTGCAGGCTTCGCAGGCGACGCGGGTGGGGACACGGAGCTGGGTCTTGGTGCCGGCGAAGGCTTGGGCGAGGTCGATTTCGACCTGGGCTCGGATGTCGTTGCCGCCGCGCGGGCCGCGGTTTCGGCCGCCGGCGAACTGACCGAACATCTGGTCGAAGATGTCGCCGAGGCCGGCGCCGCCGAAGTCGAAGCCGCCGGCTTGCGGGCCGCCGCCGTTTTCGAAGGCGGCGTGGCCGTAACGATCGTAGGCGGCGCGTTTCTGGTCGTCCTTGAGGATTTCGTAGGCCTCGCTGACGTCTTTGAACTTGGCTTCCGCGGCGGCGTCACCGGGGTTGCGGTCCGGGTGGTACTGCATGGCGAGCTTGCGGTACGCCTTTTTCAGGTCGTCTGCGGTTGCTTCGCGGGGGGCACCAAGGGTGCTGTAGTAGTCGGCCTTGGCCATGCGTGGCTCTCATCCAGGGTAGGGGAGGAGGAAGGGAGGTCTTCTTTTTCTGAAGAAAAAGAAGCAAAAAGACTTTTATCCGTTTGGGCTTCGCGGGGCGAGGGAGTGTGTGTCACCCCTCACCCCGGCCCTCTCCCCCAAGGGGAGAGGGAGAAGGATAAAAGTTTTTTGGTTCTTTTTTTCAAAAAAGAACTG
>JANXSA010000409.1 GCA_025352915.1 Rhodospirillales bacterium
CACCGCCACGCGCACCAGCTCATAGCCAAGCGCCTCGACGCTGGGCGCGATCGCGCCGACGATCCGGCCCTCAAGGCCAGCATGGACGGGCAGGTCAGCGTGGGGTTCGTCATTCACCAAAGCAAAAAAGGTGGCCCGTTAAGGCCACCCCCCGAAACACACCGGAAGATTTCATGACCCTTGATATAGCGCCCCGCGACGCCGTCGGCAAGCACCCCGCCGCCGGATGCCCCCGCCCCCGGACGGATCAGCGTTGCGTCAACACCGATACGTCAATGCCGCTGTCCTGCCGCCCAGTACGCTGAACCCGCATTTCGGTCATCGTCACCGCCAGTGCGCCCACCAGCGCCGCATGCGAGCGCGCATCGCGCCGCGTGACGATCCACAGCCGCGGCAGCGCCGCCAGGGTGGCCACCGCCGCGTCCGGTGCCACCAGCATGCCGGGAAAACGCCGGTACCAGCGCCATTCCGGCCTAGCATAAAGGGCATGGCCGGCCGGCTGCCAGCCATGATGCGTCAGCAGCAACATCACCGGCGCGGGCGACAAATACAGCGCATCCCCCTCGCGCATCCCCTCGCCCAGCATGGCGGCGACATCGCGCCAATTCTCCCCCTGGCGGGCCGCGCGCCAGGCCGGAAAGGCGCTGAGCTGCACCACCACCAAACCGGCCAGCAGCGCCGCCGCCGCCCAGCGCGGCCGCCACGCCAGCGCGCTCGCCACCAGCACCAGATGCAGCGGCACCAGCCACAGCAGCACCCGCCCGTTCATCAGTGGCCGCCACTGGCTGATCAGCCAGATCGCCACCGGCACGCCGGCCAGCACCATCAACCCCAGCCCCAGCACCAGCCCGCGATCCCGCCGCAAACCCACCCACAGCGCCACCATTCCCAGCGCCGACAGCGCCATGAACATCAGGTCCACCAGCGGCTGGGGCCACGCCACCATCGGCTGGCCGGCAATCTTTTGTACCTCGTAGCGCAGCGCCATCAGCCCGGGGCGCGCGATCCAGAATTGCGCCAGGTCATCCACCGCCTGCCCGAACACCACCGGCAGCCAGGGCAGCCAGGCCAGCGCCACCACCGCCTGCGCCGCCAGCCATCGCCGCGCCAGCCGCATGTCCCGCGGCCGCCGCCCGGCCCAGGCCAACAGCGCCATGCCGTTCAACCCCGCCAACATGATGACGGCTGTGTTATGGGTGTACAACGCAGCGACCTCGACCAGCACCAGCACCGCAAAATCCCGCGCCCGGCCGTCATCCAGCACCCGTATCGTCTGTAACACCCCGGCCAGCCCCAGCGTCGCCAGCATGGCATAGGCGCGCGCCTCGACGCTGACATCGACCATCACCGGCGAGGTCGCCACCAGCCAGGCCGCCGCCACCGCGGCAAACTGGTTCGAGAACCGGCGCGCCAACAGCGCCGCCAGGCCGATGCTGGCGACATCCGCCGCGATCGAGGCCAGCCGGAAGTACTCAGCCGGCAACCCCATGCGCTCCAGCGCGGCGGCGATCATGTAGAACAGCGGTGGATTGGTCTCCAGCCGCCCGGTATCGCCCCACAGATCCGCCATCGTCAGCCGCGCGAAGAATGCCGTCGCGGCCTCATCGAAGCTCAACTCGCGATCGAACATCAGGCCGATGCGCAAGGCCGCGCCGGCCAGCATCGCCAGCAGAACAGCATAGGCGGCGGCATGTCGCGGGTTTGTCGTCACGATTTTGGCCTAGCGCGAAGATCGCCGCTGTTGCAAGCGGCAGACAGACCTGCAACATGCCGTCCCACCAGCGACAGCAGCAATGATGCCGAACCCGCCCGATTGCCTGGCTCCGGGGCACGTCCCGATTCCTGAACTATGCGTTGTCATCCCGGTTATCAACGAACGCGACAACATCGCCCCCATGGTGGCGCGACTAGGAAGCGCGCTCGCCGGCATTGCCTGGGAAGTGATCTTCGTCGACGACGACTCGACGGATGGCACGCGCGTGGCAATCCACGCCGCGGCCTCTGCGGACCCGCGGGTACGCCTGTTGCATCGCATCGGGCGGCGCGGCCTGGCCTCGGCGTTCATCGAGGGGGCGCAGGCGAGCCTGGCTAGCCACATCGCCGCCATCGACGGCGACCTGCAACACGACGAGACGCTGTTGCCGAAGATGCTCGCCGAGCTGCGCGCCGGTGCGGCCGATATCGTGGTCGGCTCGCGCCATGTCGAAGGCGGCGGCATGGGCGATTTCGGCGCCACCCGCGTCGGCATGAGCAATTTCGCCACGTTGCTGGCTCGTCCGGTTTTGCGCGTGCCAGTTACCGATCCGATGAGCGGGTTCTTCATGCTGCCGCGCCCGGTCTTTGACCAGGCGGTGCGGCGGCTGTCGGCGATGGGGTTCAAGATCCTGGTCGACATTATCGCCTCCCTACCCACCCCGCCGCGGATCAAGGAGTTGCCCTACGAGTTCCGCACCCGCCAGCACGGCGAGAGCAAGCTGGATGCCGGGGTGCTGCGGGACTATGTGCTGCTGATCGTCGACAAGCTGATCGGGAATATCCTGCCGGTGCGCTTTGTCCTGTTCGCAGGAGTCGGCGCCGTCGGCATCGCGGCCCATCTGGTGGTGTTACGGCTGGGGCTGACAGGGCTGGCGCTGGATTTTGCCACCGCCCAGACGGTGGCCACTTCCGTGGCGATCTTGGGGAATTTCCTGCTGAACAACATCTTCACCTTCCGCGACCGGCGGCTGACGGGGATGCGGTTTGCGACGGGGCTGGCGACGTTTGCGGCGATCTCGGCGGTGGGGGCGGTGGCCAATGTCAACGTATCGTCGTTGCTGTTCGGGCCGGCGCATTCGAGTTGGTATGTCGCCGGGTTTGCCGGGGCGGCGATGAGCCTGGTGTGGAATTACGCGGTGTCCTCGGCCGTCACCTGGCGCCGCTAGGGGGGGCGGCGTTGATCGCCCAGTAGAGCGGAGTGCGCCCGGCGGCGAGCGCCTTGGCCTCGTAGCGGGTTGGCGGCCAGCCATCGGGGCGGGCATCGGATGGCGGCGGTACGTGGAACAGGTCCTGGGCGGCCAGCACTTCGGTGACCCAGGCCTGGTAGGTCGGGTCGTCGCTG
>JANXSA010000314.1 GCA_025352915.1 Rhodospirillales bacterium
CGGCCTCGATGCCCCCCTGAGCCGAAGGCCCTTACGGATGGGGGTCTGGGGCCTCAGGCCCCAGCGGGTCCAGGGCAGAGCCCTGGCCTTCCTTCCTTCCCTACAGCGAAGGATCGATCAGCACCTTCGCATCCGGTCCCGGCCGCCGCAGCCGCTCGAACACCTCCGGTAGGTCGTCGAGCCCGATCACCCGGGTCACCAGCGCCGCCACATCGATCCGCCCCTGCGCCATCAGGTCCAGCACCAGCGCGAAATCCTCATGCTGGTAGCCCAGCACGAATTGCAGCGACAATTCCTTGCGGATCGCCACCCGCGGCAGGATCACATCCTCCCCCCGATTGACCCCCACCACCACGATCCGCCCCCGCGTCGGCGCCAGCGCGATGCAATCCTGCAACAACCCCGCCACGCCGACGCATTCGAAGATCACCTCCGCGGTCGGCAACGCCCCCGCGGCCGGATCGATCAGCGCCGTTGCCCCGAACCCCTCGGCCCGCGCCCGCCGCACCGGATCAATCTCGCTCACCGCAATGCTCCGCGCCCCGGCAAACCGCGCAAACGCCACCACCGCCAGCCCGATCGGCCCGGCGCCGACCACCAGCACGTGCCGCCCATACAGCGACCCCGCCAGCCGCACCGCATGCGCCCCCACCGCCAACGGCTCGGCCAACGCCGCCTCGCGCAACCCGATCCCATCGGGTACCCGAAGCGCATGCCGCGCCCCCAGCCGCACATACTCGGCATAGGCCCCCGGCACCGCCGCCGACATGCCAACAATCTTGTTGCGCGGGCACAGAATCCCCAAGCCGTCGCGACAAACTCCCTGCGGCCGGCATTCGTCGCACTCGCGCAACGGCACCCCGATCACCCGGTCGCCCGCCTGCCACTCTGCCGAGCCGGACTCCACCACTTCGCCAGCAAACTCATGCCCCAGCACCGTGCCAGCCTCCAGCGGCACCAGGCTCTTCTCGGTCGCATGAAGGTCGCTGCCGCAGATGCCGGAATAGGCGACCTTGATCACCACCTCGCCCGGCCCGGCCACCGGCCGTTGCCGCTCCTCGACCGCCAGCTTCTGCCCGACCCCGTGAAAAACCGCAGCGCGCATCTCAGCCCTCACAGCCAGGCGGCACCCGACGCGCCAGCGTCGCCTGCTCGAACGCATAGGCAATCCGCAACAGCTTCGCCTCGCTCCAGGCCCGCCCGGAAAAAGTCGCACCCTGCGGAAAGTCCGGCGTCGCCATCTTGTCCACGCCCGAGGTGAACCCCGCCGGCACCTGCACACTGGGATAGCCCGGCTTGGCCGCAATCGACGCACCAGCCGTCCCCGGAAACAGCACCGCATCCAACCGATGCTCGTCCATATACGCATCCATCCCCGACCGCCCTGCCGTCAATAGGTCCATCCGACGCGCCGATTTGTATTCCGCCTCCGAAAGATCGCCCTTCGTCGCCACCGCAGCGCGAAACAGATCCTGCCCGAACCGCAGGCACGTATCGGGATGCGCATCATTGAAAGCAATGATATCCGCCATGCTGCGCATCTTCGTCCCGCGCAGCCATTCGGCCAGGTACTCGTCCAGGTCATGCTTGATCTCATAGATGAACACCGTCGACACACGCTGCACCGAATGCCGCCCCGGGCTCTCCGGATTGGTGTTCAGCACCCCCATATCGCTCCCCGGTGCCGGCAGCCACCCGCGCACCGGCATCGGCGCCCGCACGATCACCGCCCCGAGATCGGCCAGCGCCTCGATCGCCTGGTCCATCACCCGTCGCGCCCGCTTCGACAGCGGCCCATAATAAACATCCTGGCCAGGATCATCCGGCGCCACCGGCACCCCGATCCGCATCCCCTTCGCGCCGTCCTTCGACAGCGCATCGGTATAATCCGCCGGCCGCTTCTGCTTCGCCGTCGCCGCATCCAGCGGATCGACCTGCGCCAGCACATTCAACAGGATCGCCGCATCGCGCACGGTCCGCGTCATCGGCCCCGCCGTATCCTGGCTGTGCGAAATCGGCAGGATGCCGGCCCGGCTGATCAGCCCCACGGTCGGCTTCACCGTCACCACGCCCGACTGGTTGGCCGGCGACAACAGCGAACCCGAGGTCTCCGTCCCGATCGTCGCCACCGCCAACCCGGCCGCCACCGCCACCCCCGACCCGGCCGACGATCCCCCCGGCTGCACCACCGGAATGCCGTCCTTGAACAAATCCGGCGCCCAGGCATTGCGCACCTGCCCCCCCAGCGACGAATAGCCAGACGGCATCCCCACGGCGAGGAGGTTGGCAAACTCGGTCAAATTCGCCTTGCCCAGGATCACCGCCCCGGCCTCGCGCAACAGCTTGGTCACCGTGGCATCGCGCCGCGCCTTGGCATCGGCCAGCGCCAGCGAGCCCGCCGTCGTCGGCTGCTTGTCGCCGCTGGCGATGTTGTCCTTCAACAGGATCGGCACACCCTCCAGCGGCCGCGCCACCTTCCGCCGGCCGCCATCCAGCTTCGCCGCAATCGCCAGCGCATCCGGATTGGTCACGCGCACCGAATTCAGCGCCGGGCCGCTTCGGTCCAGCGCCTCGATCCGGTCGAGGAACGCCTGCGTCAGCTTCACCACCGTCGTCTCGCCGGCGGACAAGGCCGCGCGCACCGAGTCGATCGTGCTGTTCGAAAGATCCTTCATGGCAGCAAACTCCTTCAGGCAGTCACAAGGCGCTTATAGAGCGCGGGATCGGTCGCCCCCTCGGTGCTGAACAACAGCACCCGGCTCTCGGGCCCCAGGTTCAGTGCCGCCCGCGCCGCCGGATCAGCGGCGGCCAGCAACAAAGCGGCCAGCCCCGCCACGCCGGACTCCCCGGCCACAATCCCCTGCCGCGCCAACAGCCGCATACACTCGACCGCCGCCTCGTCCGGCACTGCCATGAACGCATCCGCCGCCCGCGCCAATTCCTGCCACGCCAAAATACTCGGCTCGCCACAAGCCAACCCGGCCATCAACGTGTCGAGGTCGCCCGGAATCGCCACCGGCTCGCCCGCCTCGGCACTGGCCAGCAAACACGCCGCCCGATCCGGTTCCGCCACAATGAACATCGGCCGCGGCACCACCCGCCCGCGCAACTGCACGCTCACTGCCGCCGCCGCCCCGCCCACGCCGCCCTGCATGAAGCAATGCGTCGGCGCCGCCCCCTGCCACTGCTCCAGCGCCTCGTCAGCCATCACCCGATAGCCCTGCATCACATCCACTGGCACGGTCGTATAGCCGGGATAGGACGTGTCCGAGATCACAAACCACCCCTCGGCATCGGCCACCCGTGCGGCCTCGCGCACCGCATCATCATACGTCCCCGCCACCCGCCGCACCTCGGCCCCGTACCGCGCAATGGCATCCACCCGCCCCTGGCTCACCGTCGCATGAACATAGATCACGCAGCGGCAGCCGAACCGCTGCGCCCCCCACGCCACCGAGCGTCCATGATTCCCGTCCGTCGCACATGTCACCGTGATCCCGCCCGTCGCCGCCGCATAAATCCCGGCCACCAGCTCGCCCGACCCCGCCCGCGCCGCCACCCCGCGCCGCGCCAACTCCGCCCCCAGCATTTGTGCCACCGCGTAAGCCCCGCCCAGCGCCTTGAAGCTGCCAAGCCCAAAGCGCGGCGCCTCGTCCTTCATCTGCACCGAGCCCAAACCTGCCGCCCGCGCCACCGCGGCAAGGTCCAGCAGCGGCGTCGGCGCATAGCCGGGCCAGGAGGTGATCTCGGCCTTCGCCCGGCGAAATCCGCCCTCAGGCAACACCACCACGCCGGGAGTCCCGGCATTCGGGTTGGGGAACAGCCGGAACGGATGCGGGGCCAACATCGTGCCAATGTCGTGGCAATCAAGACAGCAAGCAAGCCTCCGGCGGCAAAGGGCCGAGGGCCCTTTGAACCCCAATAATTGCACGGCTGTTGGCGGGGAGTCCGGGTGCCAAGTCATGGGATCAAAGGGCCCCCGGCCCTTTGCCG
>JANXSA010000509.1 GCA_025352915.1 Rhodospirillales bacterium
CCGGCGAGATCGAGCCGCCGCGCCCCAGCGCCCGCGGCCGCGCCGCCAAGGCCGCCGCCCTGGCCATCCCGCCACTCCCCACCCGCACCGCCGCCAAGCCGCAATCCGCCAAACCCCAATCCGCCAAGCCCCTGGCCGTCATCGCCGCAATCGTCATCCCTTCGATCGGCGAACCCTCCGACACCCCGCTGGTGGTGCGCCGCGGCCGCGGCGCCGTGACCAACCCGCCCAACCGCTTCGAATCCACCCAACCCGCCGTGTTCGACGACGGCTGGGGCACCGCCGAAGCCGACTTCGCCGACCTGCCCCCCTTGCCCACCACCCTGCTGCGCGACAACACCCGCACCGTCATCTCCTACAACCAATCGCCCGATCTCGGCTTCGACCGCGCCATCAACCCCTATCGCGGCTGCGAACACGGCTGCGTCTACTGCTTCGCCCGCCCCACCCACGCCTACCTGGGATACTCCCCCGGCCTCGATTTCGAAACCAAGCTTGTCTACAAGCCCGAAGTCGCCGAACTCCTCGAACGCGAACTGCGCAAACCCGGATACGTCCCCCGCCCGATCGCCCTCGGCACCAACACCGACCCGTACCAGCCGGTCGAGCGTACCCTTAAACTCACCCGCGCCATCCTGACCGTGCTCGACCGCTTCAACCACCCCGTCACCATCGTCACCAAATCGGCCATGGTGCTGCGCGATATCGACCTGCTGGCCCCGATGGCCGCCCGCAACCTGGTCCGCGTCTGCCTCTCGGTGACCACCCTGGACAACAACCTCGCCCGCCGCATGGAACCCCGCGCCGCCGCCCCCGCCCGCCGCATCCAGGCAATCGCCGAACTCACCCGCGCCGGCATCCCCGCCGGCGTCATGGCCGCCCCAATGATCCCCGGCCTCAACGACGCCGAACTGGAAAACATCCTCGAAGCCTCGTCCCGCGCCGGCGCCCGCTCCGGCGGATACATCCTGCTGCGCCTGCCGCACGAACTGAAACAAATGTTCGAAGACTGGCTCGCCGCCCACTTCCCCGACCGCGCCGCCCGCGTGCTCGACCTGATCCGCCAAACCCGCGCCGGCGCACTGAGCGACGCCAAATACGGCCAACGCTTCACCGGAACCGGCGTCTACGCCGACCTCCTCGCCAGCCGCTTCACCCGCGCTGCCCGCCAATGGGGCCTCGACCGCGCCGAACCCCTGGACATCACCGCCTTCGCCGCCCCGCCGGTTGCGCGGCTGGGCATGGCGGAAACCCAGCTATCGCTTTTTTGAAGGAAGATTCTTCTTTTTGTGAACAAAAAGAAGCAAAAAAACTTTGTCCGATAAGAACACCTCCCTCTCCCCTTGGGGGAGAGGGTCGGGGTGAGGGGTCGTCCCAACCACCAGATGCCAGCCAGCTGGTCGCCCTCGCTGCAGAAAAATTTTCAAAGTTCCAGAATTTTTCCCTTGCACTCCCAGATATTGTTAGTTAATATACACCCCAATGTATACCCGATCACCCGCCCTGAGCGAGCAGATCGCCGGCCTGCGCAACATTGCGCAGGCCGGGCAGGAGACGCGCGTCTGGTTGCCGGCGGCCATCGATGCCTTCATCGCCGCCATCTTCGCGCGCATCTTTGGCCGCCTGGAACAACTCCTCCTGCTTTGGCAGACCGGCGAGCTTCCCGCCCCCCAATCCCCCCTCATGACCGCCGCCCCGCGCGCCAGCGCGCCGAAAAAATCCGTCCATCATCCCCGCCAGCGGCCGCACCGCCAACGCCCCGCGCCGGCCACCCGTCCTGTCGCCCCGCGCCAACGGATAAAGTTTTTTTGCTTCTTTTTGTTCACAAAAAGAAGACTTCCCTACCCACCCCCTGCCCTTCCCCGCCAACCCTCCGCACGCGCCCCGCCGGCGCCATTGCGTCCCATCAGTCACCAAACCTCCCCCAAGCGGGGCTGCGAACCCATGTCGATTTTCATAACGATATAAAAATATTTCTTCCGCGCATCCGTGCCCGGCGGCAGCGGTGGTTGTGCCGGGGGGGTATCCGCGATAGGTCCGCCCACCAAGCCTTCCGGGAGAATCCGCCAGTGATGACCAGCCCGATGCGGCGCAACCTGTTGTTGCTGGCCGCCTGCCAGGCTCTCGGCCAGGCCATCAACACCATGATGTTCGCCGCCACCGCCCTGTCAGTCGCCACATTCCTGCCGCAGCACCGCGAACTCGCCACCTTGCCGGTCACCATGCAGCATCTCGGCGTCATGCTCGCCGTCTTCCCTGCCGCCCTGCTGATGCAGCGCCTCGGCCGCGGCTTCGGCTTCCGCCTCGGTTCCGCCATCGGCATGGTCGGCGCCGGCATCTGCGCCGTGGGCCTGGTCCAGGGCAGCATCGCCATCATGTGCGTCGGCGGCCTGATCCAGGGCTATTCGGTCGCCAGCCTGCAAATGTACCGCTTCGCCGCCGTCGAACTGGTGCCCGGCGCCATGCGCGCCAAGGCGATCTCCTGGGTCACCGCCGGCGGCATCGCCGCCGGCCTGATCGGCCCCAGCCTGACCAACCTGACCTACGACACCATGGTGCCGATCTACCTCGGCACCTACGCCACCATGGTGGTGATGCACGTCGTGGTCTTCGCCATCATGTCGCTGATCCGCTTCCCCGCCATCCAGCCGGGCGAGACCCAGGCACCTTCCGGCGAACAACGCCCGCTCTGGCAAATCGCCATCCAGCCGCATTACGCCGTCGCGGTGATGACCGCGATGATCGCCTTCGGCACCATGTCCTTCCTGATGTCGGCCTCGCCTTTGGCCATCGTCGCCTGCGGCCTGCCGCAGACCGAGGCCCATCTGGTGATCTTCATGCACGTGATGGGCATGTTCGTGCCCTCGCTGTTCACCGGCAACCTGATCACCCGCTACGGCACCACCCCGATCATGACCATCGGCGGCATCATCCTGATCCTCGGCATCATCCCGGCTTTGATGGGCGTCACGGAATGGCATTTCCGCATCTCGCTCACCCTGGTCGGCCTGGGCTGGAACTTCATGTTCGTCGCCGCCACCACTTTGGTGACCACCACCTACCGCCCGTCGGAGCGCGGCAAGGCCCAGGCGCTGAACGACTTCCTCATTTTCGGCACCACCGCGATTTCCAGCTTCCTGGCCGGCTACCTGGAAGAAAAACTCGGCTGGGCCGCGATCAACTGGATCGGCCTGACCATGGTGATCCTCGCCCTGGCCGGCGTCGCCTGGCTTCGCGCCGGCCGACGCGAAGCCGCCGCCTGACTACGCCGTCTTACTGGCGAAATGCGCCGCGAACTTGGCGCAGATAGTGACCAGCTGCTCGGTCAGCGCCGCCCCGGTCTCCGCCGAGGACAGGTTCGGATCGCCCTTCGCCACGCCCTTGGTATAGATCTCGTCATACTCCGTCGGCATCCCGATCTCCGCCCCCTCAAAGCTCGCCGCCCCCAACGCGGTATACGGCAAATCCAACGCCGCATTGCGCTTCAGCTTCGTGCCCGCCGGGATCATGTCGCGCCGGATCAACTCGGGGAACAGATGCATCCCGATGCTGGTCAACGGGTCCGCCCCATGCCCCGCCACCGCATTCGCCTTCTCCGCCCCGACAATCCCCGGCAACAGCCCATAGCCGATCCGCCAAAGATACAGGCTCGGGATGATCATCCCGGTCGCCTGAAACACTTCCCGGGTGGCCACCTGGATCGGCCCGACATTGCCGCCATGCCCGTTGATGACAATCAGCCGGGTCAGCTTGTGCCGATGCAGATTGGCGAACATCTCTCGAAGTACCGCCGTGAGCGTGGCTTCCGACAGGGCAATGCCACCGATCATCGCGCCGAAATAATCCGCCCCGCCAAACGGGATCACCGGCGCCACCACCGTCGGCGTGCCCATCCCGGTCGCCCGGATCGCGGCAAGCTCGGCGACCTTCTCGGCCAACAGATAATCGCCCATCGGCGCATGTGGACCCTGGTCCTCCTGACTGCCCATCGGCAACAGGATGACGGGGTTCTTGGCATAGATCGCCCGGCCCTCATCGCCGGTCAGGGCACCCATGTGGACTTTCGGATTGGTATGGCTGGCCATGAGCGGAGTCTCCTCAGTGTTTACGCGACGAAGTTCGGGGATCAACCGCATCGCGCAGAGCGTCGCACAGCAGGTTCATCGCCAGGATGGTCAGGGTCAAGGCGGCACACGGCCACAATAGCAATAGCGGCGCCAACTCCAGTGTCGTCCGCGCCCCCCGGATCATCAGCCCCCATGACGGCGCCGGCGGCACCACGCCCAGACCGAGAAAACTCAACCCGCTCTCCAGCACAACGGCGGCGGCAACGGCGAGCGAAAGCTGCACCAGGATCGGCCCGGCAACATTCGGCAGGATGGTGCGCAACAGAATCCGCGGCGTGGTGGCGCCAATGGCTCGCGCCGCCTCGACGTATTCCAGCTCCTGGACCAGTTGCACCTCGGCATAGGTGATCCGGGCAAACCCAGGCAGGAACAGCACCGACAACACCATGATCAGCGTCCCCGCCCCGGGCCCCAGCAAGGTCACCACCAGCAATGCCAGCAGGATCGGCGGGAAGCACAGGATGATGTCAGTGCTGCCGAGCGCCAACATTCCCCCCAACCCACGGAACCAGGCGCTCAACAGCCCAACCACCGTGCCGGCGACACCGGCGATCAGCGCCGAAGCGAACGCCACGACCAGGCTGGTGCGCGCGCCCCAGATCAACCGCGACAACACATCGCGGCCGAATTCATCGCGCCCCAACAGCCCGGCCTCGCCCGGCGCGGCCA